>NZ_JBKHUP010000005.1:0-138297 GCF_046565525.1 Coleofasciculus sp.
ATCTTTGGCTGGCATATTTTTTTTGTTCTTCGGATTTCCTATTTTAATTATACCCTATTTAAATGCCGAACAGCTTAAGTGAGGTACACAGACAGATCCCCGACAAGTCCTACGAAGTCGGGGATCTTGGTTGAGGCTGTACCTAATCAACCACCAAATCTGCTGTAAATTGGGTATTAGTAGCGAGCAAGACGCTCGCACTACAACGATTTCGCAAAGGATATTCAAAAGTTTAATTTCTCGGACTTTTTCCCTTGATTAGGTATGTAGTTTTTTGTGATTCGGCGATCACTCTTAGGTTGAATAGCACGTTCAGATGAGGCTGGTGGGCATTGCCCACCCTACGATATATCAAGGGTTTCGGCGCTCCAAAAATGTAAATTTTCAGTGCCATTCCTCTTAGATTGGTCTACTTTAGAATCGTTTACGGGAACGATTCTAGTTACCTTGCGAGTTCCATAGATACCGTTGTTTAACGCCGTTTCCGATATCTGCGTTGTTGTCGGTGTCTGGCTATTTCCTTGCGTTTGTGCTTTTCCAAGGGAGTTTCAAAAAAGCGGTTCTTCTTCATGTCTGAGAAAATCCCAGCGCGAGATACTTTGCGCTTGAATCGTCTAAGTCCAGATTCAATTCCCTCGTTTTCTCCAATAATCACTTGAGCCATGCTTATCTCCTTTGAAGCTCAACACAAAAAGGGCAGACAATTACCTGCCCTCAAAATTCAAAAGCTATAATAATTTAATTCCTTATCGTTCCTAATTTCATAGAAAAATAAGGAAATCAGCTTTTGAAACTCCCACCGCTAAATGCTTAACCTTATAGCGCTCTTGCCACAACTGTCAGGGTGAGAAAATAACTTTTCTCACAAGAAGGCGCGATTTATGTCACCACTCTCATCCAGTGTAGCGATATCAGTATGACACAAAAAACGAAACATTCACTATCCATCCCCACCGCACGAGATGAGTGGGGAATTGGAGCGATTTTACTTAGAAAGAGCTACGGCTATAGTCACCGCGATTTCCATTTCCATTGCTTCGTTCCCGTGGTCTTGCTTTGTTAACCTTCATTGAGCGTCCCATCCATTCAGCACCATCAAGGGTTTCAATGGCACTGTCTTCGTTAGAGTCAGACTCCATCTCCACAAAAGCGAACCCTCGTGGACGTCCGGTTTCACGATCTTTAGGTACACTCACACGAGTGACGGTGCCGTATTCGGCAAAAACTTCCGTCAGATCCTCTTGAGTTACATCGTAGGACAAATTACCAACGTAAATAGACATAAGGCACTTCCTTTTACTGAACCTGTAGCGAGATGAATCGGAGAAGTGCCTGCGGACAAAATCGAAATCGAAAAAATCGAAACAAGCTTACTTACCGAAAATCAACCGTATCTACTCTAGCATTGATGGGGGGAGTTTGGCAAGATATTTAACTTGTCTGGATCATCTCCCCCCAATCTACCCCTTATCCCTTATCTTCCTGTTGTGCGACTTGCTGCTTCACCTGACTCACACTATCCGGATTCAGGGAAATCGAATCAATTCCCGCTTCGACTAAAAACGCGGCAAAATCCGGATGATCGCTGGGTGCTTGTCCACAAATACCCACCTTGCGATCGCACTGATGCGCGGTTTTAATCAGTCGCAGGATCATTTTCTTGAGCGCCAGATTGCGTTCGTCAAATAGATGGGACAGATCTCCAGAATCTCGATCCACCCCTAAAACTAACTGAGTCAGGTCATTACTACCAATGGAGAAGCCATCAAAGCGTTCAGAAAACTCCTCCGCTAACTCCACATTAGAGGGAATTTCGCACATCACATAAACTTCTAACTCATTTTCCCCGCGCTTGAGTCCATTTTCTGCCAAGACGTGGAGAACCTTATCCGCCTCATCCAGGGTGCGACAGAATGGAATCATGATAATCACATTATTAAAGCCGATTTCTTCTCGTACCCGTTTCAAGGCGCGACATTCCAAGGCAAACCCTTCCCGGTAGCGATCGCTATAATACCGAGATGCGCCCCGGAACCCCAGCATGGGGTTGGCTTCCTTTGGTTCAAATTGTTGACCGCCAATCAAATCAGCATATTCATTGGTCTTAAAATCACTCATCCGCACAATCACGGGATCAGGATATTGGGCGGCGGCGATTTTGGCAATTCCCCGGGCTAAATTATCGACAAAATATTCCGTCTTATCCTCATACCCCTGAGTCAAGTCCTGAATCTGTCCCGCCGCGATCGCATCCCCTATACTGAGTCCAGAAAGGATTTCTTTGCCCTTTTCCTTGAGGCTATAGGTTTTTAATGATCCGGCTTCTTTTTGGGATTGAACTGTTTCTGGACGCGCTTGCACGATAAACAAGTTGCCTGTATCTCCATCTTTTGCCCATTCCATATCCATGGGTTTTTGGTAATGGGCTTCAATCGCACTTGCCTATTGACCCAATTGTAAAATTTCCTCGTCATTCAAGACAAAGGAATTACGCTCTTGGGACGATGTGTCTATATTTTGCGTCGTCTCGCTTCCCCCTTTCGCGTAGATCATTTTCTTCTCTTTGGCGCCCTGTTTTTTCTCAATAATCGGTTTGAGATTGGCATCCTCTAATAGGGGTTTAAATACCCGATATTCATCTGGCGTTACTGAACCCTGTACCACATTTTCACCTAATCCCCACGCCGCATCAATTACAACCACATCGGGAAAGCCCGTCTCGGTATCCAGGGAAAACATCACCCCAGCGCTAGATTTATCCGATCGCACCATCTTTTGCACCCCCACCGAAAGCGCCACTTTCAGATGGTCAAAGCCTTGCGCCTGTCTATAGCTAATCGCGCGATCGGTAAATAAGGAAGCATAACATTTACGACAGGCTTCTAGTAATTCTTCATAGCCAGTAACATTGAGAAATGTTTCCTGCTGACCCGCAAAACTTGCTTCCGGCAAATCCTCAGCCGTTGCGCTACTTCTAGCCGCGATATCTACATCTTGGGTATCATAGCGTTGACTGAGGTGGTCGTAAGCCTCACGAATTTCACTGGCAATGTCTTCGGGAAAGTCGGCAGAATGAAATAGCTTGCGGATAGATTTACCGACTTTTTCTAGAGGATTTTTTTCATTTTCTAGTTCAGATAAATGCGACTTTATTTTTTCATTTAGCTGGTTAGCCTCAAGGAATTTACGGTAGGCATCAGCCGTAGTAGCAAAGCCATCAGGTACACGAACCCCTTCATCTTTTAGACTGCGAATCATTTCACCTAATGAAGCATTCTTCCCCCCGACTATTGACACATCAAATGACTAAGCTATATCCCTCAGACTTTTACCAGATGACACTGTACCGGAAAATTCCAGATGTAGCAGAAGGCTCCAGGGCATAAGGCAGAAGGCTTCAAGGAAAAAGTACCCTAGGGCTAAAGGGGGTTACTTCGTCGAATTTGGTATCATTCTTTATTTTTTGAGATGAAGGAAGTGATAATCTAGATAGTGGCTACAATCTCACTTTCTTACCCCAGCGATCTCTCACGCTTGGGTTTTCCTGAGTCAGCCGATTGTCTTGGGTTCACTTTGGTTTTGTGCCAGAACAGCCACAGCTCGAACTAACTGCTCTGGCTCAAGGGGCTTGGAAACGTACCGTTGATAGCCACTGCTGAAGGCACGCTGCTGATCTTCAAGTCTGGCATAAGCCGTCAGTGCGATCGCGGGAATTTGTCCCCCTTTTTCGGCTGGTAAAACACGAATCTGTTCAAGCAGGGTATAACCATCCACATCCGGCATCCCGATATCACTAATTAACACATCCGGTTGAAAGGATTTCAAATTGGCGATCACTTGGGACGCACAGGCAACAGTCAAGACTTCTGCACCATACTCCGTGAGCAATACTGTTAATAGCTCACAGGCATCAGGTTCATCATCAACAGCGAGGACTCGAATTCCGGTCAGATCGAGTTCGGGTTGGCGCAACTTTTTGATCGGCTTGATTTGCGGTTGAGCATTCAACAGTGGCAACCTTACCGTAAAGGTGGCTCCGAACCCTTCACCGGGACTGTCTGCCGTGATCATGCCGCCGTGAGCCTTTTGCCTTAATCCAGCGTTCAATACCATCCTGAATGCCAATGGTGCGATATTCCACATCATAGTCACCGCCGTTGGCTGGGTTAACAGACCCCTGTATTACCTGTTCCACTCGTTGGCGATCATCGGGATGTAGTCCCTCAAAAAATGTCTCAATGCTGATTTTGGCTTCGGGGGGTAAACCAAACATGGCTTTGCAACCTGCATCCCAAGTTAGCTGATTGGTGGTCAGATTCCAATCCCACGTTCCCAACTGGGCGGACTCGATCGCTAGGCGAAGGCGGTCTTCACTCTCTTTGAGGGCGGTTTCTGCTTGCTTGCGATCGCTGATATCACTCACTACTCCCACTAGACGTAGTGGTGTTCCATCCAACGCTACATCGAGTTGCCCACTCAGTTCAATCCACCGCCACTGACCATCATTGCGCCGCCGAATGCGACAGATCAAATGAAAGAGGTTGTTGCTTTTGATTCCCTCAGCTAAAGCCCATTCAAAAGTCTCGCGGTCTTCTGGATGAATCACGCTTTCCATAAACTCAGCTTTGCCCAGGGTCTCGTCTTCGAGAGTGTGACCGAAAATTTGGTACGTCTGGGGGTTCTCCCAGATGGCATAGTCAGTCTGGATATCCCACTCGAAGACGCCGAGTTGGGCAGCAGTTGTGGCTATGTCAAGACGCTGTTGTCGTTGGTGTAATGCTTCTTCTGGGAAAGGCATAAACATCAAACCAGCGATTCATCGATTCAGAGCCATTCTCAAAGCGAACGGGTTCACCGGTTAGAGCCACTGTGCCGTAAATCTCAAACCAATGGTCTTCGTGATTGGGAATCAGTTGACGTACCGTTTTACCCTCTACCTGTTCAAGTCCCGTTTGTTTCTCGAACATGGAATTGACTTCTAGGAAGCGGTAATCGACTGGTCTACCATTTTCATCGAACAGCATTTTGATGACGCAAAAGCCTTCATCGATGGATTCAAACAGTGTGCGATAGCGTTCCTCCGAGCGGCGCAGGGTTTCTTCTGCAAGTTTGCGATCGCTAATATCAGTCAGGACGCCGGGAAAGGTAATCGCATTGCCGTTTACGTCGTATTCTACCTGTCCCCGGGCGATGACCCATCGCTGTTTTCCGTCAGCATCGCGGATGCGGTACTCAGCCTCATAGTTTTCTCCGGTTGCGATCGCGCGTTCAATTCCGGCGGTGACTTGAGGACGATCTTCGGGATGAATGGCGCTCAGAAATTGATCGACTGGCAATCCTGCGGTAGCCTTGTCTGGGTCAACCCCGAACAGGTGCGCGAAGTTGCGATCACTAATCACCAGATCCTTGACGATATTCCAGCACCAAGTGTAGATCGAACCGGCTGCTAAAGCGGCTTCTATTGGAATATGGGCTTCTTGCAGAGCTTCTTCTGCTTGTTTGCGATCGCTCATATCAATGACTGAACCGATATATCCTTTAACATCCTCTCCCTACCCCAGTTCCTCTGCTTCGGTTTGCCCTCAATTTCTACATTGACCAGAGGTTATCCCATTTCTAGGATGGGGTGCAGAAGCTGTTCGGCAGTATCGGCTAGTTCTCATTGTAGTACAATAATATCAAGCCTTCTCTAGTACAATTGTTGGTTTTTTGCCAAACATCATCGGTAAAACCCGCCCCTACCGCCTTGCTCCGGAAGCGCTCTCAACCCAAAGCTTTTCCAATAACTAAACTTTTGTAACGGGATCTTCCCAATTTAGCGGCAAATTGGGGCGGTTTTGTTTACAAATATTGATGTAAATGTAAAGATTTAATTATATCTATTGAGCATTATGAAATTCAAGTAACCTAATGTATATAAAAAAAGCTCGTGCAAGATCTAAAGCTGAAATTTCTCCGAAAAATCTGTGACATTAATCACAACGAAGCGTTTTAAAAATCACATCATTTAAAGGAAACTATCACAGAATCCCGTGAGAATAATCACTATTTTTTAGGGATTAAATTACAGGAATTCCCCTAAAAATGAGAGATCATTTAACTATAACTTGGTTTATGGTCTAGATTGAGTTGAGAGTAAGCGGGGAACTAACCATGAAACTATTTGCCAATTATACGGTCAGCGAAGGAGACATAGAGCTTCTGTTAAAAGAAACAGATAACGATGGGGATTTATCCTTCGAGGAGTGGGATGCAGATGTCTTATCCCATGACTGGGAGGTGGATGCTTTTATCGAGGAATGGGATGCAGATTATCCAGTAAATGATAACAATAGGGAGATCTGGTTTAATGACTGGAAGGAGTTTGAGACAAACTTAGACGACCTGCTAATTGACTGTCGCGAATGGGAACTATAAGCTATCTCTAAAATCCAACAGCTTCCCATTGATTTTTGTCTCTGACTTGATGAACCCAATTACCCAATTTATTAGGGGCATTACCCTGAACTCAATTCCTAATAATTAACAGCTTCTTGCCGTTAATCTTAATTCCTTAATACCGTAAAGAACCCTACCTTCATTTTACAGGTTAGGGGAGGGCGGGTTGGGCAAATAGATTTATAAAACACAATTAAGCGCCTCTCACCCGCCCCGAAAAGCTCCTAAATACTTGTTGTATATGCAGGAGCGCCATACATAAGCGCCATACATATAGGAACAAGGTACTCGCGTCTGGACACTGGGGAGTTACCTCGCCATTTTTAATAGCAAAATCTCCGCTCAAACAGGGTTAGAGTGGAGTTCCAACCTTATAGGTTTCCCCTTGTACGCTTACCAAATCTCCTTCAACTAATTTACGTCCGCGCCGAGTTTCGATGATACCATTAACGGTCACATCACCTTCTTGAATCATCAGTTTGGCTTCGCCACCTGTGGACGCGATACCTACCCACTTGAGGAACTGATCTAACTTAATGGTTTGGATGGAGCTGGTCATGCCAAAATAGACAAATCGCTGATCTCGAAGTCAGGTTAGGCAGTTGCAGATTTATCAGTTTCCGCCTTAGATGCTGATTCTACCTGATCAGACTGGACAAAGTTTAGCGAGGCAGAATTTAGACAGTAACGCTGACCCGTTGGTGCTGGTCCATCATTAAATACATGACCTAAGTGAGCATCACAAGCTGCACAGAGGATCTCAGTACGACGCATCCACAAAGTATTATCCGCTTCATATTTGACGTTTTCTTCATCAATCGGTGCCCAAAAACTGGGCCACCCTGTCCCAGAATCATATTTGGTTTTGGATGTGAACAAATCATTGCCACAGCAGACACATTTATAGATTCCCGGCTGCTTGTTGTCGTGATACTCTCCGGTAAAGGCGCGTTCTGTTCCCTTCTGTCGGGTCACTTTGTATTGTTCTGGGGTAAGCTGTTGTTTCCAATCAGCGTCACTCTTTTGTACTTTCTGAATCATGGTTTCAGGTTCCTTAACTATGCGAATATCAGCTTAAATTCAAGGGGGTGTAGGGGGAGAGGAAGAATGGAGATTATCCTCTCTTGGCTCATCCTACCCAATCTAATCCTATCGTCACATCCTCCTGCCCATCTTGAGCTACACCGAAGAAAAACTAGCAAGTTGTGAGTCCAATGAAAACCCACAACTTAAATCTCTACTATTCTCTTCCTGCTTTCTCCACCGTGCTTAAAAACAAATGCTGTTAACACTAAGATGGTGGCGTGGAAGAAGCGTTGAGCGGATAAGGGATGCGGCTAGGAAGGCAAATTATTGCTCGCATAAGCATCCATCCTGTAAGCTGGGGTGCGATCGCTGTAATTTGTCTCGATCCCTGTGATCGACTCTGCTAGCTGCTCAAAGGACTCACAACGCCAGTTGCGATCGTGGATTGGCTTGCTCTGTTCGCCTCGGAAGTAAGCCTGAGTCCCTAATACAGCAACGGCAACCCAACCCACGAAAAACAATGACACTAAGATAAGCATTGGGCTAATCATAATCGTTCCCCTTTGTTTAGCAATTTTGTAAATTTATATTACTCATAATGTAACGGATTATTACAAAACGTATCTGTGACTTGACTCTGGTGTAGGTGTGATGATAATCACTATCCCCAACCCATTTTTTCTATGGCTGTGAATGAATTAACAACAGAAGTCTTAGTTGTCGGTGGTGGTACAGGTGGCACGAGTGCGGCAATCCAAGCGGCACGTCGAGGCGTCAAAACAATTCTAGTCAGTGAGTTTTCCTGGCTAGGAGGAATGCTGACGACAGCCGGTGTCTGTGCGCCCGATGGCAATGAATTAGCCGCGTGGCAAACGGGGTTATGGGGCGCATTTTTGCGAGAACTTCAACAGCGACAGCCCGGAGGACTCGATCATGGGTGGGTGAGTTTGTTTACCTACCACCCTAGAATTGGCGCTCAAGTCTTTGCAGATTGGGTTCAAGCATTACCCAACCTAAAGTGGATTGCTGGACAAACGCCGTTAGCGGTATTGAAAGCAGGGGATTGTGTAACCGGGGTGCGATTTGCTGATGTTGTGATTAACGCCAAAGTCACCCTAGACGCCACGGAATTGGGAGATGTGCTGGAATTAGCCGAGATTCCCTATCGCTGGGGTTGGGAGTCGCGCACTCACTTTGGTGAACCGAGTGCGCCTGTTTCCTTCAATGACTTGACTCAACGCTATCCAGTTCAAGCACCAACCTGGGTTGTCATCCTCAAAGATTTTGGCACCGATACAGCCCCGGAAATTCCGCCCCCACCTCAATACAGCCCAGAACAGTTTGTCGGGGCGTTGGAAGGCTATGGGGTGGAATCCTTTCTCAATTATGGACGCTTACCTGGGGGACTGTTTATGCTGAATTGGCCCCAATATGGCAATGATTATGGTGAGGGAGTTGGGCGCTTAGTGGAATCGGATGCATCCCGACAGCAGTTTCTCCAGGAAGCCCTTTGGCACACTCAAGGCTTTGCTAGTTTTATTCAATCTCAACTGGGACGGCGTTATGGTTTAGCCGATAATAGTTTCCCAGAGGCGTCCCTCGGTGGTGGGGCTTACGCCCTACATCCTTACTATCGAGAAAGTCGGCGTCTGGTGGGAGTGGTGACGTTGAAAGAACAAGATATTTTACCGATAGTAGGGGGTCAAGTTGCGCCTTTGCCCGTCGATGCATCAGGGGCTTTTACCGGAATTGCTGTGGGCAATTATGCCAATGACCATCATTATCCTGGTTTTACCTTTCCCTTAGCCCCAAAATCGATCCGTTGGGGAGGACGTTGGACGGGAACACCGTTTACGATTCCTTATGGTTGCCTTTTACCTGTGTTAATGGATGGTTTATTGGTCTGTGATAAAGATACTTCTGTCTCTCACATTGCCAATGGTTCGACAAGGTTGCAACCTGTGGTGATGAATCTAGGTCAAGCCGCAGGAATGGCGGCTGCGCTGTGTGTGGAACTTGGCTGTCAACCGAGGGAGTTACCCATCCGGCGTATTCAAGAGGCATTGTTGGGCGATGCTATTGCCCCTGCGGCTATGATTCCCTTATTCAACAAATCCCTTGATCATCCAGATTGGCAGTACTGGCAACGTTATTACTTGGATAATCCAGAAGAGTATCCCAGTTCTGGGATGGTTGAGGAGCCGGGGGAGCTTGTCGAGACGTTGCGGTGGAAGGTTTGGGAACATAGAAGCACAGGAGAATCTTCCCAATCACCAATCACCAATCACCAATCCCATGCCTTAATCTATTTCACTGGCATATTCCAACGCCGTGCTGACCAGGATTACATTATTACCCTGAGCGAACCTGAAAGTTATGGGGGTCAAATTTGGATGTTGATTACGACACAACCTGGTGTTAACCAGCAACTCCAGCATTATCCTCATCAGCAACAGCTACAAGGGTGGGGACGTTTTAATCCGGCGGGAAACTGGTTGCTGGTAAACAGTTTGCACTGATCAGCAATCAGTCTCCAAACATGGATGGGTATAACCATTGGGTCAACTTAAGCGCCAAAAGCAGGGATTGTAGAGACGTAGCATGCTACGTCTCTTAGCAATGTAAAGACACGATGCCAGAAGCGTCTGGGAACTGGAACAATTTGAAGACAAACTCGCTAGTGTACCATTAATCTTCACACAATCCACATTAACTCTGGCAGGAATTTTTCCTGAACCCTGAGTAAAAAGTCCGTAACAGGGACTAGAAACCCTGACACGGACATCTGCTATGCGCTTTTACACTTGTGTTACTTTAGTGAGCCTGCTTACGCTCTCATTTGCTGTCCATGCTCATGATAGTCGCGATCGCTCGGTCTCACTTTTTCAGTCTACTCCTGCCCACTCGCTGTTGTCTCTAGTCAAAACTGGAGATGCTGGTCCTCAAGGTCCTGAGACCAATCGCGGTGGACAACGGCGTTTCTTTACCTCCCAAGATACCTTCGTGCCCCAGATTTGTCACCGGGGTAGTGGACGGCGCGAATTTACTTGGGCATAGGCAGTAAGTGCCATTTGATATAATATATACTTTCCTGGAAGAATTTTACCCCCTAGTTGTGACCCACCCAGGGGGTCTTCCAGTTGGCGGTATCTCCTAGGTTGTTTATAATCCAGTCTATAATCTAAGGAGAATTTAGACTTTAATATTAGGGTGCTTTAAGTAAGCGCATGTTTTGCTTCTTGAGTTGGACTCGCTGGTTTAGGTGAAGCCGTGGGTTCGCCATTACCTTTATTCTTTTGTACCCATGCGATGTGACCGCTCCCTAAAATGACTAATCATCTCGATCTGATCAAAAGCCTCAGCCCCAGCGCCATGGATCAGATTATGATATATCTGGCTTTCAGCGCAATGAGAACCAGTGGACACCGACATGGGGCGTTTCTAGATGCGGCAGCAACGGCTGCTAAATGTGCGATTTACACGACCTATTTGGAACAGGGTGAAAATATCCGGATGACCGGACATCTACACCATATTGAGCCAAAACGGGTCAAGGTTATTGTTGAAGAAGTTCGACAGGCATTAACAGAAGGAAAACTGCTGAAGATGCTGGGGTCTCAAGAACCCCGCTATTTGATTCAGTTTCCTTATGTGTGGATGGATCAGTATCCCTGGCAACCGGGGCGATCGCGGATTTCTGGCACTAGCCTGCACAGGGAAGAAAAACGCATCATCGAGGAAAAATTACCGGATCATCTCCCCGATGCCCAGGTGGTCAGTTCTTTACAGTTTATGGAATTGATTGAGTTTCTGCACAGCCGTTCTCAGGAAGATTTACCTCCGGAACGACAGGCGCCTCTTTCTGAAGCCATGGCAGAACATATCAAACGACGCTTACTGTATTCGGGAACAGTGACGCGCATTGATTGTCCATGGGGTTTACCCTATTATGCCCTGACCAGTGCATCTTATTCACCCGTAGATGGCAAAGAACGTACCTACACGGTGGTGGAGGATACGGCGCAGTATTTCCGGTTGATGAAAGAGTGGGCAGAACGTCAGCAGCATGTGATGCGGGTTTTGGAGGAGTTGGATATTCCACCGGAAAATATTGACCAAGCGATAACGGAACTTGATGAAATTATTCGCGCTTGGGCGGATAAATATCATCGAGATGATGGTCAACCGATGGTTTTACAAATGGTGTTTGGTCGGCAACTGGAATAGTTATTTGTCCTTTGTCATTAGTTATTTGTCCTTGGTTTTTTAACTGAGGACTTTTCTATGACTCCGGATAAAAGGTGAGGAAAACTATCCAGGTAATCCCATGATACTGTGCCAGATGATGACAAAAAGGATAGCCGCGATCGCACCAATTAATGTATTGATAAAATTCACGACTTCGTTGGTCATCCATTCGACCTGAGATTGCCAGGTGGCACCAATCACACTTTCCAAGTTGGTGGCAATAAAGGCAGCGAATACACAAAACCAGACTTCTGTCAAGTCTATGAAGCCAACGCCCCAACCCAGAAACGCGATCACAGCCGAGGCGACAGCCCCGGCTAAGGTTCCTTCTAGACTGACTGCGCCTTCGGTTCCGGGGGAGACGGGTTGTAAGGTGGTGATTAAAAAGGTGCGCTTACCGTAGGCTTTACCCACCTCACTGGCGGTAGTATCAGAAAGCTTAGTGGCGAAACTAGCGACAAAACCCAGTAGGAGGAAACTGGGATAGGGTTCATCCAGGAAAAGAACGCCCACCGCGCAAAGCGTACCCGTTAAAGCTGAACCCCAGACATTTTCCGGTCCTCTAGCGCCCGAACGCTTTTCAGCAATCCCCGCCGCTTCTTTTTGTGCCATACCGATGCGGGTAACAGCAGAACCGACAAGAAAATAAACCATCACAATCAGATACCCTTGCCAGCCTAACGTCCCCCAAATCACAATTCCCAACGCCCCGGCGTGGAGAAGTCCAGCCGGGGTGAGGAGTTGCTTGGGGATCACCCACGCGATCGCTAATAATATTGTATTTAAGAGGACGGCAATCAGCCAAGGATTAAGAGAATTGAGTGTTGCAAGCATTGCTGAGTTTTGAGTTTGATTGTGTAGGGGCGGGTTTTATTACTATCGTTTCTTACCTCACAAGGGATGTAACTCGCGCCCGCCCTGAGTGAGTGCTTTGAGTTTTGTGTCAGGGCGGATTTTACTATTATCGTTTCTGATAACCCAGATGCGACTCGCGCCCGCCCAGACCCCACAATGGCATATATTAAGGGTTAAGAGGATGTTTCCGGGTGTATAGTAGGCAACAGTTTTTGGTATGCAATCGATGCATAACTGTTTAGGGTGATTATCGGATTAGGCAAAACTTAAATTAATAGCGATGAATCCCATTCTCTTCCATTTAGCATTTCCCGTTAGTGATATTGAGCAAACCAAAGATTATTATGGCAGAGGACTCGGCTGTGATATTGGGCGAGAAACCCGTCAAGCGGTCATTTTAAACTTATATGGGCATCAACTGGTAGCCCATCTCACCAATGAACCCTTAACACCACAACGGGGGATTTATCCGCGTCACTTTGGTTTAATTTTTACAGCACAAGCCGATTGGCAAGCTTTATGCGATCGCGCCCAACAGCAGCAGCTTCAATTCTATCAGCAACCGAAGCGACGCTTTCCAGGTGATGTGACTGAACATCGCACTTTTTTCTTACAAGACCCATTTTATAATTTAATGGAGTTTAAATTTTATGCTCATCCAGAGGCAATTTTTGGTAGTTACGAGTTAGCCGCGATCGGCGATGGGTGATTTGTCATTTGTCAATCATTAAAATAGGGCTAAAGCCCTTACTACAGACTACGAGGCTAATTTGCCTTCTGAATCCGATAAAGCAGAAGCTACCGCTTGCATACTGTGGGAATTTATCACCATACAAGCATGGGCAAGAACTGAAACTTTCACATTTTTACCCACGGGCATTTGTGAACTATTACCCGGAATAATAATAAAATCCCACGGTGTCCAAATTGATGTAAAATTAAGGCGTTCTAACATTTGGACATCTCGATTTAAATCCTCTATTAAAGGACTTCCTGGACGCATTTGTACGCAGGCGCGACGGTTCAATAGGTAGGCTAACCAGGTGCCGTGATGGGGGGCGGCAATGGTAATATAACGCTGCACTCGGTTAATTCCACCTAATCGCTGGACATAATAGCGGGTGACAAGTCCCCCCATACTTAAACCGACTAAATCAATGGGTTGGTTTGGGGGAAATGTTTGGTTGATAAAATCGGCTAATTGGGCTGCCATTTCGTCTAAACCCAATGTAGCATTATTGGGTTTAAGGTCAATACTATAAACAGAAAAACCTTTTTTTTGGAGGTAGGGAGAGAGTTTGCGGAAAACCGATGAGGTGCGGAAAATACCGTGAACGAGAATAACTGGGTTTGTCATTTGTCATACTCAAGGAAGCGATAAGCAAGCTACGTCATTCCCTTATTTTCAAATGAATAGCACTGAAAAATTGCATTTTTAAATTGCCGAAATCCTTAATATACCGTAGGGTGGGCACTGCCCACCAGCCAAAATTTCAGTATCATTCATCTTAAAATTGATTTGTCGAGATTAGCCTATAAAAATGATAACAGCCGTTCAAGTTGCGATCGCGGGGGAGGCGGCTGAACCCGCCGTGTCTGAGTTGATGGCGATTCCGGGATTATCGGTATCCTATGAAGCCCAAACCCAAAAAGAGGGAACCCTAGCCGTAATTGCTACAATTGTCGGCATTGCTGGGGGTACGGTGGCGCTAGCCGAACAAATTCGCAAGTGGTATCAGGAATGGAAGCAATCCCAGTCAGGACAAACCTTTGATGTGGTGATTCAAAGTCCCACTGGGCGAATTGTCCTGGAGGAAGCCACAATTGAGGAAATTTGTCAAGTCCTAAAAGCCTTGGAACCGTAATTGTGCAAACCCTCTATATCAAATTAACCGACATTGACGGCGATTATGCCCAACTCCGCTATTCCTGGGGTCAACCGGGAGGGTATGAATCTCAAGACTTGGATTTGGGAATCATCCAGGATTTGATTCAGCAGGCGCGGCGAGACTATTATATGCCACTGCCAGACTTGGTGGGCATGGGTCAACGGCTGTTCCTGTGGCTGGATGGAGACGGGCGCTGGTTGAGTCGGGGGATTCAGGGGTGTCGCGGTTCCGGGTTGGTGTTGGCAATTCATACTGGGCAGAAGTTGGCGCATTTACCCTGGGAAGTGTTGCATGATGGGCAGACGTTTTTAGTGCAGCGAGTTAATCCCGTGGTTGTTCCCATGCGTTGGGTGGATCATCCGGGGGAGGTGGGGGATACAGAGGCGCGTCCCTTGCGGGTGCTGTTTATGGCGACTGCCCCCCAGGGGGTTAAGCCTGCGTTGGATTTTGAGCAGGAGGAGGGGGCAATTTTACGGGATACGGCTGATTATCCCATAACCCTGCGCGTGGAGGAAAGTGGCTGCGTGGCGGAGTTGGGGAAGCTGTGGCGGCGATATCGGGAACCCTTTGATGTGTTCCATTTGACCGGTCATGCCTCGATTAATCAGACGGAACCCTATTTTATTACTGAGACAGAAACCGGGGAACCCTTGCAAGCAAAGGCGGCGGAGATTGCCGAGGCGTTACAGTTTCGCTTTCCGCCCTTGGTGTTTTTGTCTGGATGTCGCACTGGGGAGGCGGGGAATCAGGGGGCGATTTCCTCATTGGCGGAGGCGTTGATTGGTTATGGGGCGAAGGCGGTATTGGGTTGGGGACGCCCGGTGACGGATACGGGGGCGACGGTGGCGGCGGCGTATTTGTATGGACGATTGGCGGCGGGGTTTCAGGTGGCTGAGGCGCTGGCGAGTACGTATCAGCAGTTGTTGAAAAATCAGATAGCCGACTGGCATTTATTACGGTTGTATATTCAAGGAGAATGTCCTGGCGCATTGGTGGAACCCTTGGGGGATGAGCCGTGGTGTACGCCAGAACCCGCCTATAGTCAATTTTTAGACCCCAAAACCCAGTTAATTCGGGTGGCGACAGCCCAGGAATTTGTCGGGCGGCGGCGGGTATTACAGCGCTGTTTGCGGATACTGCGGAGTACGGGGAATTTGGGGGTGTTGATGTATGGCTTGGGGGGTGTGGGGAAGAGTACCGTGGCGGCGCGATTGTTGGAGAGGTTGGTGGGATATGACCGAATTGTGGTTTATCGGGGATTGGATGAGGATAAACTGGTGCGGCTATTCTCGGAACAATGTACGTCGGAGGCGGGGTTGGAGATATTGCAGGGGAAGTTACCCCTGATGCAGCGATTGACTAAGTTTTTCCAGGTGGGATTGAATCAGCCACAGCAACGGTTTGTCCTGGTGTTGGATGATTTTGAGGCAAATCTGGAGGTACGCGGGGATGGGGTGGCGGTATTAAAGCCACAGGTGGTGGATGTGTTGCAGGCGCTGCTGAAGGCTATGGTGAATTCTAAGTTACCCCATCGGGTGATTATTACCAGTCGCTATGAGTTTAGATTAGGGGATGCCATGGTGAATCGTCGCCTGCATCGAGAACCCTTGGCGGGGTTACAGGGGGCGGATTTAGCTAAGAAATATACCCGGTTGGCGGCGTTTAGTCGGGAGTCTCCGGTAGAAGGGGCGATACAGGAGAAGGCGAAGCAGGTAGCGGATGGGAATCCGCGTTTGTTGGAGTGGTTGAATCAGATTCTGGAAAATGAACAGGTGGATGGGGAGGTGATTCTCCAGCAGATGCAGGGGAAAGCGGCAGAGTTTCGCGAGAGTATTTTAGCGGAGGAGTTGTTGAAGCAGCAGCCATCTGGGGTAAGGCAAATCTTGGGGATAGGGTTGGTGTATGAGTTACCGGTGCCTTATCCGGCGATGGAGGCGGTTTGTCAGAGGATTGGGAATTTTGATAATGGGGTGCAACGGGCAAAAAGTTTGGGGTTGTTGGAGGTGAGTGAGTTTCAGGGGGAGGAGTCTTATCGGGTGTCGCGGATTTTGGCACCGTTATTGGAGATTCCGGAAGAGAGGGAGGATTTGGCTAAAACGGCGGCGCAAACCCTGTATGACTTATGGTTAGATAAAAACCAAAGTGTAACAATATTTCATTTACAGGAAGCTCATCAACTGGCGTTGCAAAGCCAAGATGAATCGTTAGCCGATGAGATCTACAGGAAGTGGATTGAATATTACCAATCTCTTCCTAACTATGGGCGGCGTGATTTTACTAATCCCCTAAATTCAATGTATCTTGACTTCATATAATTTTGGCTTTTTGGAGAAGATTACTAACCTCTCAATATTATCCATTTCTAAATTTCCAAAAGAGAGAAATCGAGAAAGCCATTTCTCTGTATCAGCAGTCCCTGGAACTCAAACGACGGATTGGGGATGTGCAAGGGGAAGCGGCGACGTTAGCTATGCTGGGACAACTTTTAGCCGATGAGAAAGGAGAGGTTGAAACCGCGATTGACTATTTGCAGCAATCCTTGGCTATATTAGAGCACCTGAAATCCCCCGATGCGGAGACGGTTAGGGACATTTTGAATCGGGTGAGGCGGATGTAGGTTTTTGCAACGGTATCCAGAAGCGTCCGCGTAGGGGCTTGGTTTCCAAGCCCGTACAGGTGGGGAAGTGGTGTTGAGTTGTCGCTAAATACGGTAATAAGAGATCCCCCCTAACCCCCCTTCAAAAGGGGGGGACAAGAAATTGCCTGCTTTGAGAACCAGAAATTGTATTTTTGTCAGGGGGGAACAAGACATTTTACCCTTTGTTAGGAAAGAACCAGAAATTGCACACTTTGTTAGGAAAGAACCAGAAATTGCACACTTTGTCAGGAGTGAATCAGAAATTAAGCCCAGTCATTTAAGGGGACAATAAAACATCAATCAAAGTCTCCCTTTCAATGAATCAATTACTCAAAGTCCCCCTTTCATCCCAAATCCGGGTTAGCTACCCCCGTTATAAACCAGTCCGCGCAGGCGGACTTTGTTTGTGTAGCAGCGATTTCAATCGCCGTGGCAAAAGGGGGTAATAAAGGCGGATTTGGTATCAAAGGAGGATTTAGGGGGATCTCAACCTTAATCGCGTAATCACAAGCTTAAATAAACCCCAATGGCAAACGGTTTACTCTCACAGTAAAGAAACCCACCGAAATTCTGGGGAAGGGCGGGTTTTGTATAGAAGTTATCGGATTTTCCCTCAATATTTTGGCTAAACCCGCCCCTACAAGTTTTCGGATTGATAGCGCTGCAAGAGAGTACGAATGACTAATGACTAATGACTAATGACAAATTTCCTTCTTGGCGTAATTGCTTATGGGTTTGCCGATCCGCTTCCAAGTCCGCTTCATTATAATGTAACTCGACACCTTTGGCTTTGAGGAATGTATCAACCTCCAAGCGGGTAGACATTCCCAGTAATTCTCGCACTTTACCGACACTAATCAAACCCTCACGATAGGCGGCAATGACAATCATTTCTAGTAGCCTGCGTTCCAAGCTACCCCATTTAAGTTCTAACGAATGCGCGACATCATCGGGTAGGGCGATCTGAATTTCCATGAGTGGCTTTCTGTTAAAGGTTATTCGGATTGAATCTGTTTAGATTATCCAGACGCTGTGGGCTATTCGGATACTATTATTTGGCTGATGAAGAGATACCGTTCGGAATTTTGTTAAGGAAAGCAGTCAATTGAATCAACCAGAGTCTATAGGCGCACACCTTCTCCGATTATACTGTTTATTGAATCATAGAAACTGTTTTTTTGTCAACCCGTTTAATCCTAAAAAATAGGTTCTGATAGAAAGGTTGAGGACAGGGCGATCCGATTAAGCGGCAATATCACCAGATACAGGCTCAAAGTGGAGAACCATAATTTGATCGGGACGCAAACCCAGAGATTCGTAAGTGCGTCCACTGCGATCGCTAAATTCCACTTCAAATGCTTTACCCTCTGCCAAAATTTCAACCACTGTACCTACTTGTCCACGCCAGAGATTGCACTCTGGCAAATTAACAGTAAGAGCAACGACATCCAATAATTTGACTGCATTTTTCATCGAAACCTCCAAGCCTTACAACGGGTAACAGGTTGTCAATCGTGGATAGTCTGAGTCATGTTCGATAATCCAACCACTACGAATCGTAGCGTTTCTATCACCCCATTCAATCATAAAATCAAGGGTATAGCGTTGCCCGTAGGCATCCCTTCGCCCTAACTGTACTTCCTCTGTTTTGACGACTTCCAATAAAATTCTGCGTAATTCCTCTGCATCATTGGGGGTCATGCCCAGCCTATATTCAAATAAACGTGCCTTATGTTTGCCTTGATCATGGGTGCGATTAAGACAGTAATCCCGTAACTTCCGAACATCAACCACAGCACGTTCTGCATTGGGAATTATCATACATACAACTGATACAAAGGTTTGAGAACACAAACCAACCAAATTGAGCGGATGCCTTTCTTAATTGATGCCAGCGGATCGCTTCTAGAATTCTTTGCCAGGGAAAGCAGTCAATCCAATTAACCATACTCTATAGGCGCACACCTTCTCCGATTATACTGTTTATTGAATCATAGAAACCGTTTTTTTGTCAACCCGTTTAATCATAAAAAACACGTTCTGATACAAAGATTTTAGGACAGGGCGACCCGACCGAATTAATTTACTTTTCACAGGAAATCATCAAACCTGCGAATCGGGGCGGGTTTAGTCGCATCCCTTGTGCAACCGAAGAGATAATCGTGAAACCCGCCCCTACAGGGCAACCTGTTAAGTTTATTTCACCATTTTAGCTGTGTCAAAATTAATCTCTGTCGTGAAAATAAGCCTAACAATTCATACCCGATACATTGAGGCTAATCTTCCCGCATCCGGCTTTAATTCTTAGCCGGAATAAAGTTATCCTGGAGACTTACTAACCCATCCCCATAGATAACTTTAATTTCATGCTCACGTCCATCTTCCCCAGAAAGGGTATAAATAAACTGCTGACGCTCAGACTCTAAGCCAGTAAACTGATAATTGAGTGAGTCTAAAGAGAATAAGTCCTCATATTTTGATTGAATCGCCTTCAAATCCTCTTGACTAAACAAGGTTTCCTCAAGATTTAAAACTTTGCCGAGCTTCTCAAGATCTTGGTTTTGAATGGCATCAACATACCGTTCAACTAAACGATTCGCGTAAACTGAATAGAGTAAAAAGGGGTCATCTAAGCGAATGCTTTGATCTTGATAAACAGAAATCGAATTACTCATCCCGCTAGGGGTATAAATGCGGTAATTAAAGCGTTGAATCGGCATTTTATCGCCTGTTTTCCCCAATTGTTCAACACCCAGACGCTCAAAATCAGTGATATCTTCCCCTTGGAAATAAGCCTGATAATGCTCAAGTGCAGCTTGCACATTTTCAGAGACGCGATCGCGTTCCATCAAGTAGGGCATAAAGAACTCAACATTTTCCTGATTAATTGCCTCAATTGTGGCAGCAATTAACGCATCAGCTGCTGCGGGTGTTAGGGGTTTAGCGGTTTGAGCGTCGGGAACTTGAGTTATAGTTTCCGCTGCTACTGTTTCCCCTCGACTAGAAACTGTTTCGGTTTGAGAGCATCCAAAAAACAGAACGCTGGATAGACTAATAATCAAAACAATGGACTTATTCATGCTCGAATCGGGTAAAGGGTTTAATGTCGCCAAATCTTCGTTGTTGGAGCAACGGCTACTAATAATTCTCCATCTGGACTAAACTGAATTCCGGGCAAACTAAACGTTTCTGGCACTTCTAAAACAAATTTTTGTTGCGGGATATGCCAAAGTTTAATACCCAGGCGAGGAACAAGATCTGCGGTTGACATTAAGGCTTCTATGGCTAAGGTTTCTCCATTGGGACTAAAAACAACTCGACCGACTGGATCTTGATTAAACTGATCAGTCACACCAATATTAGTTATCGTGCTATCCAGTTTGTAAGCTTGTAAATTCCAGAGTTTAACTGTATTATCATTACTGCTACTGACCAATGTCTTGCCATTGGGACTAAAAGCCAGAGAGTTCACTTGATCTGTATGTCCCTTTAGAGTTAAAAATCGGCTTCCGGTGCGAGTATTCCAGAGTTTTACACTATTATCTTTATCGCTAGTCGCTAATAGTTGCCCATTGGGACTTAAGGCGATAGGATTGTGTAATCCAGGAGACGGATCAGAATTAAATACCGTCCGAATCAGTTGTCCTGTCTGAAGATTCCACACCTGAATTTTATTAGTTGTCGTTGCACTAACTAAGGTTTGTCCATCGGAACTAATAATTAAACGATTAACGATACCATTAGACGGGTTAAGGTTAAGGGTGTGTAGTCGTTTTCCAGTTTGCAGATCCCACAGGTTCACCGTTTGATCAGAACTTCCACTGGCGAGGAATTTCCCATCCAAACTAAGTGCGATCGCGTGAACCGCATAACGGTGTCCTCGCAATGTCTGCACTTCTTCTGTTGTGTTCACATCCCAGATTTTAACGGTTCCCTGAGAAAGACCTGCAATAATGTGCTTATTATTCGGCGTAAATGTCACCGCATTAGCTATATCACCGGCAATATAAGTATTACCTTCAATCGGTTCTTGAGCTTGATTTCCCTCTAACCAAAAGGCTTCTGTCGCATTTCCTTGGATTAAAGTTTTGACTTTTTCTCCCGTCTGTAAGTTCCACAACGTTAAAGTACTGGTTCCACTTCCACAGGAACGTTCATAGTCATGGCTACTAATCGCTAATAGGCGACTATCAGAACTAATCGCTTGAGTAACAGTAGAAAGCTTACAAAATCGGCTATGAGGGGGATACAGGCTGTATAAATCTAGCTGATGCAACAGTTGAGCTTTGTCCCAGGTTTGGGGTGGGGAATTAGCCGTCTGTGTTGATGGGGAGATTACATTTACAGGAAGGCTAACCACAGGAAGTGGGGACATCAGCAGGGTTAGGGAAACCAAAGAGGCAATTTTAGCAAGATTCACTGTTGTCAGATGCAATCCGAGTATAAAAGGAAGGATTTGATTATTAGCTTATCTGTCTCTCCAGGGATTTAACTTCCCCCATCTGGCTCATGCTTTCGGGTAATATTAATAGGGTGGTTAAAAACCGCAGCTACACAAACCAAACCCACCGGAGTTTACCCTCTCAGAAGCGAAGGGTGGGTAATTTTGTCCTAAAAACATGCATTGATTGATCTCACCCACTCAGCCAGGACATTTGCTTAGGCGAGAAGTGAAGGTGCGTGCGATCGCCAAAACCTGGAATTGAGCTTAACCTGTTTGGCGATAATTATATAGAGGATTTCCTTTTGCCAATACTATCCCAAAGCTGTTGAATGAGTAGGTAATTTCATTTGCCTTTGCTGATGAAGGGATACAGCTAGGGATTCTTCGCCCAACAAAGCAGTCAATGGCACAAACTTTAGTTTATAGGCGCACACCTTCTCCGATATTAATGTTTATTAAATCACAAAAACGCTTTTTTTGTCAACTCAGTTCTCAGACAGTCAATAAAAGGAGTCGATTCTTGTTTCCATCTCTAGCGAGATTGCCAGTTTTGAAGTTTTATGTACTCTAGTTGAGGCATACTCATAATGCAAATTTTACAAGATTCCGCCGCAGGGCAGGCTACCCTGTAGGGGAAATAAACACGATTACACGTTCAATTACATTCTGACGAGAGATATATGACACAACCAAGCTTCGGAGTCATCGGTTTAGCTGTGATGGGAGAAAACCTGGCGCTCAATGTAGAAAGTCGCGGGTTTCCTGTGGCGGTGTACAACCGGACTAGCTCGAAAACAGAAGAGTTTATGGCAAAGCGTGCCTCCGATAAAAACGTCACCGCCGCCTATTCCCTGGAAGATTTTGTCAAAACCTTGGCACGTCCCCGCAAAATCCTGGTGATGGTCAAAGCAGGCAAACCGGTTGATATTGTCATCGATCAACTCAAACCCCTGCTCGAATCGGGCGATATGATTATCGATGGCGGGAACTCCCTCTACCAAGACACCGAACGCCGCACCAAAGACTTAGAAGCCACAGGACTCGGCTTTGTCGGAATGGGGGTCAGTGGTGGCGAAGAAGGAGCGCTCAATGGTCCTAGCTTGATGCCAGGAGGCACCGATACGGCATATAAAGAGTTAGAACCCATTTTGACCAAAATTGCCGCTCAGGTGGATGATGGTCCCTGTGTCACCTACATTGGTCCTGGGGGTGCAGGTCATTATGTGAAGATGGTGCATAACGGGATTGAGTATGGCGATATGCAGCTCATTGCCGAAGCCTATGACTTGCTCAAAAATGGCTTAGGACTGGATCACCAGCAGCTTCATCAGGTGTTTTCCGAATGGAATACGACGGATGAGCTAAATTCCTTTTTAATTGAAATTACGGCGGATATCTTCAAGTATATTGACCCAGATACGAATCAGCCTCTAGTTGATTTGATTCTGGATTCTGCCGGACAAAAGGGAACCGGGCGCTGGACGGTGGTCAGTTCTCTAGAATTGGGTGTACCGATTCCCACCATGTACGCGGCGGTGAATGCGCGGGTAATTTCGTCCTATAAACAGGAACGGGTAGCGGCAGCGAAGGAGCTTACAGGTACTACGGGTAAGTATGATGGAGATAGCCAAGCGTTTATCAACAAAGTCCGTGACGCTCTCTATTGCTCAAAAATGTGTTCCTATGCTCAAGGAATGGCATTGTTGGGTAAGGCATCACAGGAGTTTAATTACAACCTGAACTTGGCAGAAACTGCCCGGATTTGGAAAGGGGGTTGTATTATTCGGGCGGGATTCCTGGATAAGATTAAAAACGCCTTCAATGAGAATCCAAAACTGCCGAATTTACTATTAGCGCCAGAGTTTAAGCAAACGATTCTGGATCGGCAAGAGGCATGGCGGGACGTGCTGGTGGTTTCTAATCAGTTGGGAATCCCAGTTCCAGCCTTTAGTGCGTCGTTGGATTACTTCGACAGCTATCGGCGCGATCGCTTACCGCAAAACTTGACCCAGGCACAGCGCGACTACTTTGGCGCTCATACATATCAGCGAACCGACAAGGAAGGGGTTTTCCATACCGAATGGGCGCAGTCGTAGAGACATGCCCTGTCGCGTCGGTTAAAACTGATAGTTTGCACCATTTTTAGTTAGCCCCGACAGCCGCCAAGAACTCAAGTTCTTGGCTTATAGTGCAAGTCGGTTGAAACCGACTGGAATTCTTTTGTAGTCGTCTTTAGACGACTTGAGCTTTTGGTTCCTTGGGTTTAAACCCAAGGCTGTGTTTTTTGACCCCCATTCGACGACCGTAGGGGTTTGGTTACCAAACCCCTACGGCGTGGTGAGGATGTCAATTAAACGACATAGATAGGTAGGGGTATCGCTACCCCTAAACCTATCTCAGAAGCACTTATTCCTTAGCCGCCTTTAACGATTGACTGGCTGACCAGGTGTCCGTCCGCCTTCATCGTTACTACCACCACGGGGTGCAGAGTTACCAGGGTCTCCACCTTCTGGACCATTGCCAATCCCTTGGTTGAAGTTGCGATTCATATTACCCTGCCCTTGATCATCGTCATCGTCATCGTCATCGTCATCATCGCCCATGTTGTCATCGTCAACTTCTAAGTCATCATTGATGTCAGTATCAGTATCATCAAAATCGTTGTCACCATCAGCCGGGAAAGTTGCATTGTTATTGACACCGGCAGTATTGTCAGCTTCAAGATCAGCATTATCTGCAACATCACCAAGTTCATCTTGAGAAAGTTGTCGCAGACCAACTAAACCTGGAAAACAGCGACTTTGTGGACCAACTAACTTATAGCCAGCAACGACTGAGCCGCTACCGGAACCCGATCCAGCACCTGCACCTGCACCTGCGCCGCTACCAGCACCTGCGCCTGCACCAGCACCAGCACCAGCACCAGCACCAGCACCAGCACCAGCACCAGCACCAGCACCAGCACCAGCACCAGCGCCTGCACCAGCACCTACGCCCGAACCTGAGCCACTACCAGCACCAGCACCTACGCCCGAACCTGAGCCACTACCAGCACCAGCACCTGAGCCGCTACCGGAACCAGCACCTACGCCCGAACCTGAGCCACTACCAGAACCAAAACCACTACCGCCACCTGTTGTAACCAAGTAGTATCGATCGCCACCTCGCGCGTGATACTTAACTTTTACCTTCGAGCGGAACTGATACTGGCTGCTGCTGTTGAAACGAGCTGATTGAGAAATTTGGTAGTTGGTCTGAGTACTACTTGCTCCGCCGTTGAAGGCTACGTAGTTAGTGTTAAACGTGTTCGCACTTGCACCTGCGCCAGCACCAGCACCTGCGCCAGCACCTGCGCCAGCACCAGCACCAGCACCTGCGCCAGCACCAGCACCTGCCCTTGCCCTTGCCGATAACCTCGTACCTGCCGAACCACTGCCATTGACAATCACGGTATCACCACCGCTAAGGGTGTAGTTTATAACTGTGCTACCGCCACTTCCAACCAAGTTGATTGTGGTGTCACCGAAAACGATATCTGTATCGAATAAAAGTGGGGAACTCGCACAAACACCGCAAACCAAATTCACATTGTCATCATCGCTGGGATTAGAGTAGGTATACCCACCTTTAATGTCATTCTCAACATTAAAGTCACTCACTCCAGCCACGGCGTAGAAATTAAAGCGACCCCGACTCTCTCCCTCTAGTTTATTCTCACCCTGTTCAAACGTGAACTTAACTTTATCTTTGTCGCTATCACCAAAGCTGCTAAATGCTACACCGTCTGTACCAAAGATAGAAGCGTAGCCAGCCACAGCCCCTTCATCTTTGCCCTCAATTTTGAACTTGTCTAAATCAAGGCTAGTATCAATAATTCCTTCCTGCTTTATCTTATTGATATCATCAATAGTGATATCAACAAAACCGAGTTCTCCCTTAAATTTGAACTTTCCACCGGAAGCGTCTTCGGTTTCAATTTCAAATTTCTTGTTGGCTTCGCCGACAAAACGAAGGCTATCGCTGTCTACACCTGCTAAGGTGTAACTTCCGGCAGCTAAGTCTTCCCCTTCAAACTTGAATTTGAGTTTTTCTAGCAGCGAGACTTCAGAAACCATCACGTTACTAGAATTGCCCAAAATATAGCTAGCAGGCAGATTAATCAGCCCACTATTTAAGTCAGCCTCAAAGTCACCAACTTGTAAATCACCGAAGGTTGCTTCAAACTCAGACTGAGACTGCTGAGATAACGTCGCCTCTACATTTGGCAAGAAAACCAGTGGTGCATCACCCATGACCGCAGGACTCACCAGAGTTCCTGACAAATCTGAGAAGGTTTGGTCAAAGGAACTCAGCTCAAAGTTGAGGACTGTATCAACCCTATTATAGGGAACGATAATACCTTGTCGTGTATAGGCTATCCCTGTCAGTTTACCTTGGAGGACGCCTGTGTCTCCAGCGTCTGGCGTACCACTTGTATTAACATCGTCAAAACTAGCAGCGCTGGGTTCAAAGCGGGCGGTTGTGGTATTTCCATTGGTGCTTTCGATGCTTAGTTCCTGAATCCCCACATCAAACAGGGTGACATTCCCCCCTGCGTTCATCCCTGGAACAAAAAAGGCAGCTTGACCCCCAATTGAACCGCCTGTCACTTCAATACCGTTAGTTGTGCTTTGGCTCGTCGTTGTCGCGGTTTGAGCGTCAGCCCCTGGTGCGATAACTACCGATAAACCGCCAACTATCCCTAAACCAACCATGTAGCGTAGTGATTTGAGAATCATCTTGTTAGACTCCATCTGTAAATGAACGAAAGGAACCGAGATATGTGGTTGACTCCGAGACCTAACCCAACAGTTGGCTAGTTATGATTTAATCCTGAGCATAGTCAGATCGCGAAGTATTGATCCAGAAGAGGGGATAAAGTACCCCAAGACTGGCTTTTCACTGATGTCCGCAGCCTAAGAGGATGCAGAGTCTTGATCATTTGGTTAGCCTGTCTGAAGTTCAAGACGCCCCTTGATCCGGGGGGTTCCGTCAAAAAAGCAACTTTACAAGAACTTCATAAAAACTTCAGAAACGGAATTTTAGCGCTGTTGGGAAGTATTTAAGTGTGAGCATTTTGAATTCACTGAAAACGTCATGAGTGTGAGCATTTTCCTTGAAGTGCAAAGGAGCAAGATGCTCACACGAACTGGTAACAGTAGCAAGATTGGGATGCACCCTATCCCATTAACAGTAATCCAGCGACTGCCCCAACCTTAGATTTCGGCTTAGAACGTAAAGGTTGTACGAATTGCTCCTATGGTAATCGTGTCATTGTCATCGTTATGCAGGGGATTGAATATCACAATCACTCCAGGCGTGATGCTGATATTGTCTGCCACTTGCCAACGATAGAAAACTTCCAAGTGAGTTGTCGTATCCGGTTGACCTCCCTCATCAAATGCATTGGGGATGCCATCGGTGGTGAAGAAACCCGGAACGTTCCTGGCTAAACCATTATCGTCGGTAATATCACTATCCGTGATTTTTGGCGGCTGACCGACATAAATACCCCCTAAATTCCCTTCACCAAATAAGTCAGGGAAATTCAGGAACGCCATCCAGTTAAATGTCTGCACGTCTCCTGAACCGTCTTCATAGCCCGAATCAGTAAAACCTGCCCAACCGCCAACAGTAAGTTTGGGAATGACACGCCATTCCAACCCAGCACCAAAGGCGTTGGTATTAATCGGTGCCCGCAAGAATCCATTATTCACTTGCTGTAAAGCAACCCGATCATCCCCAACGCCAGTACCTAAAAAACCATTGGGTGAATAGGAATTGATGTACTGAAGGGATATATCCAGGGTATCTAAGGGTGAGACAACTAACTGTGTCCCAGCCGTAGTTGTCGTTTGATCTCCACCAAAAATCCCCCCATTCTCCGGGTCTGCTGAAAGACTGGACGAGTAAACCCCTTGTAAACTCAGACGAGTCGCAATTTGCCAGTCAAAGCCAATACCACCGCTGCCATTGCCGATATTAATGATCGGGTTGCGCTGGGCGAAGCGAGAGAGGGGACCCGAACCTGCACTTTCAATGCGGTTAACGCCTCGGAAGACGTTGACCGGGTTAACCCCTTCTGGTCCAACGATTAAGGCAAAACTACTGCCAAAGAGTTGACGATAGTTGAGGTCAGTCAGTTGTAAATCGTTATCGTTGTCTCCTTCATATCCCAGACCAACAAAGTTACCCAAGGGATCTCTAGTTGCGGCACTGGTGGTGCTACCATTCCCAGCTTGGAAGCTGGTGAGTAAAAGACTACGGGGACTCAATTGGGTGAACAGACTCAATTGGACATTGTTAATCACATTGACATTGGTGTCATCATCGGAAATGTCATTGCCCGCGAGTACAAACTCATCACCACTACGCCCTTGCACCCCGAGAATGGCTTGTCCAAAGATTTTAGTCGTCGTCGAGAACTGATTATCCTCTAAAAGGGCAGTTCGACCTTCTAGGTTATCCACCCGTGCCCCTAGGGTCGCGATTTCTGCCTCAAACTCTAGCACCAACCGTCGCAACGCCTCTAAATCCCCGGTGGGAAACTCGGAACGACCCGCAATCAACCGCTCAATTTGCTGTAAACAAGCATTCAACCCAGCGGCAAATTCATACCGGGTCATCGCCCGATTCCCCCGAAACGTGCCATCTGGATATCCGGCAATACAACCATACCGTTCCACCAGACTCCGCAGTGCTTCATACGCCCAGTCTCCGGGAGAAACATCTCTTAACTGAGACACGCTAGTCACTTGACCCATCGGGTCAGATTCCTCGACAGCCTCTAGGGGATCAACGAATAGGGTATCAGGAACAGTGGGATCACTCGCCTCTTCCACTTCGGGTAAGGCTTGGGCTAAGTCTTGAACTTTGATGTCCTCAAAGGCTTCCTCGGATTCAATCAGGGAATTCCTTGGCGTAATCATCCCTACTTCACTGGCGGCGGATACGGCGAGTTCAGTGGTGATGTCTGTTTCAGTTGTTGGGGAGACTATCTCAACCGGAGAAGTTGCTAGTTCCGTTTCAGTTGACGGAGATAGTCCTGGGTCTACTCCTGAGGTTTCCGTCAGCCGAGCCAAATCGGTCTGCTGCTGATCTGACGATTCAACAGGCGTTGCTTGCGCGGCACAAAAGCTGGTTACCCAGCAACCCACAGTAGCAAATATCAAAGCTGATGACGCTGTTTTTGCCAAACGTCTATAAGTCGTCATGGTTTTATTACTCCTCACAAAAACCACACTCGCCCTCGATTTTAGCTAGAAATAAGAGACAACTGTCAATTAGCTCTTTATTCCTTGATCAAAGCTAAGTTTTCCTTTTGGAGAAAGGGATCAGGAAACAGGGAACAGGAAATCAGTGATTATTGGTATCTGTCGGGGTACGACATGTCGTACCCCGACTCGCGTTAAAGTCGCTGCGTCAGTTCTAATTTCTCAGCTTGATTGGCATTCGATCTCTGTTGGGCTGGATTCTTTCCCGTTAATAAAACTTAACGAAGTTCAGAACTTATCAGTCTTTTTGTAAATAATTAAGTGGGAAAAATTAAAGTCAGGCGGCGGGGATCGCCATACTCAAGGGAGCGAGAAGCAAGCTACGTCTTATTGTCAGGGTTTGAGGACTATTTACACAACTTAATAAAGTTGGGTTTATTTCCACCAACTACTTATGTCAGTCTGCGGGGTATCGAACCCCTCCACTGGCACTCTTGTACCTTCCAGCCTTGAATCACGGGGGAATCACAGGGTTTCTCGGAGGTTTCCCGATCGACTATTGATGAAAAATAATTATTAACTTAATGACGGTTGAGTTCCGGATTGGCTCAGGATTTCTAATCTAACGATCCCCGATCCGGGGGTAATTGTCAGAATTACTTGTCATTTCGTAAACAAATGCCAACCAAATCTCAGGAATAGCGCTAAGATCGAATTCATTTATACCCCGTCTAAGTTGAAAACTGGAGATTCTCGTCGAGAAAAACTACGGGTTTCAACGTAGATGCGGTTTAGTTGAGGAATGCAAGGAATGGGTGAAGCAAAACGTCGTAAAACTGCACTTGGAGACAAGTACGGTCAAGAGGCGAGACTCTTCCCCTGGCTCCCGATTACTAAAAGTCAGGGTGAGAAGTTCGTCAAACTGACGACTAAGGGCGCTTGGATTGGCATCGGCCTTCTCGTAGTCTGGTGGCTAACCGTGCGCTTTGTGGGACCGACATTTGGTTGGTGGCAAATCGATTAGCCAATTCCCACCGATGGACTAGGCGGCAATAGTATCAGATTGAGTACCGCCATTGTTGCTGCTGATACAACTGATTAGGAATTTGTATCGGATAACTTGAGGATTGTCCCCAATGACTTGAGCTATCTAGATAGCAACTCTTCTGAAGTGGGCTAGAATCATGGAGCCAGCTCGTCAAGCTAGAATCACTCAAGTCCTAACCCTGTTAGTCAATTTGAGGAATCTGCACAACTCAGGATTTGTTCATGTTTTGCACTGACCCCTCCCAAAACAGAGTCTTAAATCCTTAAGAAAGTATAAAATCTAATATTCTAGGAAAGGTGTTTGGAGGATTAACGTGTTCATAAGACTTGCAGAGCAACATCGCCAATTTGTCCGAGATTTAGTTATGAATCTTCAGGCTTTGGCGATCGTGCTAGAAAACAGAGGCTATTTGGCATCTTGCTACACCTGCGGCAATCAAATGAATAGTGCCTCATTTATGGTCAGTCTGGGCGATAGTCACCTGATTCGTTTTTTGGTCTCCGATTACGGGATCACTTGGACGGAGATGCGCGACGATCGCGAACTGATGAAGCTAGAAGGGGCTGAAGCGATTAGCCAACTTCAGGACTTAGCGAATCTGGTCAAGTACCAAATTCAACCGTCTTCTGAGCTTCGTGGTACTTCAGCGCGATCGCCAATTACCTCTTTTCGCGAATCGATGGAAGTGATTGGTTGAGAGTCTGATTGTTTGGAACATCACCGTTTCCTTGTCTCAAGGCAAGACTCCAGGTAACGCGAGGCGAGGGGTTAAATGAGATGGTAAAAAATTTAATGCCCTCTTGCCTCTGACGTTTACCGATTAATCGTTAACAACGGCTCATTACTTATACCTCAATCTTCGGCAAAAATATAACGATACAACTCACTCTTGTCGGGTTCTGGACTGGTTTGAGCAAACTGTACCGCATCATTGAGAACCTCTTGAATACGATGGTCGATCGCCTTGAGTTCTTCAGCGTCGGCAAGATTTTGCTCCTTCAGGTAAGCGGCTAGCTTTTTAATCGGATCGCGAGTCAGCCAAAATTCCTTTTCTTCTGATGTGCGAAGTTCATCGGGATCGGCTAGGGAGTGACCTCGGAAGCGATAGGTGAGGGCTTCAATTAAGGTAGGACCTTCACCTGCACGGGCACGAGCAACGGCTTCTTGGGCTACAGAGTGCACCGCAAGGACATCCATCCCATCGACTTCAATTCCTGGCATCCCAAAAACACTGGCTTTCTTGTAAATTTCCGGCTGGGACGTTGCCCGTTCATGTGCCATGCCAATTGCCCATTTGTTATTTTCTACAACATAAATAATCGGCAATTTCCATAAGGCTGCCATGTTCAAGCATTCAAAAAACTGACCGTTATTGCAGGCGCCATCGCCAAAAAAGCAAGCCGTAACCTGATCGGCATTGGGATCACCCAAGGCGTCACGATGATATTTTGCCGTAAATGCTGCTCCTGTGGCAACGGGAATCCCCTCTGCAACAAAGGCAAAACCGCCGAGGAGATGATGGGGTTGTGAGAACAGATGCATCGAACCCCCACGTCCTTTTGAGCATCCAGTGGCTTTGCCAAATAACTCTGCCATCACCTCCCGTGCTGGCACGCCTGCGCTCAGAGCATGGACATGATCGCGATAGGTGCTACATACATAATCATAACCCTGGCGCATTGCCCGAATCACCCCCGTGGAAATAGCTTCTTGACCGTTGTAGAGGTGAACAAAGCCAAACATTTTGCCCCGGTAATACATTTCAGCGCACTTGTCCTCAAACAAGCGCCCCAAAACCATATCTTCGTAAAGCAGTAATCCTTCGTCTCTGGTAATTTGACCGTCTTGAACTTGAAACTGAGGTAACGTCCGTTCCTGAACCATGGCGAATCGAGTATCCTTGCAGCAATTACTATACTGGTATTTTGTTCTCAAAACTCAAAACTATTTTTCAGTTAGGATGAGCGAGTATTGCTAGAATGACTACTATGTTGGGGATACTATAGGTTACTATACTTCAACGACCAAACCATTAGGGATGCGGCTTTCTCCCCAACGTCAGACGATGGGGTATCCGTCGCAAAATTAGGATGAATTCAGTTGTTGCAGCGCTGGGGAAGTGAAACGTGCGAATTCCGCTCGATTACTACCGAATATTAGGAATGCCGATCCAGGCGACATCGGAACAGCTTCAAGTAGCCTATCGCGATCGCACTCTCCAACTTCCGCGTCGGGAATATTCGGAAGTGGCGATCGCATCTCGCAAAGAGTTGCTGGATGAGGCGTATGGGGTTCTGTCTGACCCGGAACAGCGCTCAACTTATGATGCCAGCTTTCTGGAGAAAACCTACAACCCCGAACCTAGCCCCTCTGTAGACCGAGAATCAATCGTCTCTGGGGCTCAAACAACAGCCACGGATAGGATTGATCCCAATAATCCCAGTCTAGATATAACCAAGGAACAATTTGTTGGCGCTTTGCTGATTCTGCAAGAACTTGGGGAATATGAACTCGTCTTACAGTTAGGACATCCCTATTTGCAAAGTCGTGACAGCATCAGTTTGGACAAAGGTCACTTAGGAGACCCGCAACTGGTGCGACCTGATATTATCCTGACTTTGGCGTTAGCTTGTTTGGAACTGGGTCGGGAACAATGGCAGCAAGGTCGGTACGAAAATGCTGCCTTGTCTCTAGAAACAGGTCAAGAATTACTTCTGAGTGAAGGATTATTTCCCACAGTGCGAGGCGAAATTCAAGCCGATCTCTACAAGCTGCGTCCTTACCGGATTCTGGAATTATTGGCATTGCCCGATGAAAATATTGCCGAACGGCGTAAGGGTTTACAACTGTTGCAAGATATGCTTCAGGAGCGGCAAGGAATTGACGGCAGTGGGGATGACCAGTCGGGACTGAGTATTGATGACTTTTTGCGCTTTATTCAGCAGTTACGAGGGTATCTAACGGCGGCTCAGCAGCAAACCCTATTTGAGGCAGAAGCCCGCCGCCCTTCAGCCGTCGCCACCTATCTGGCGGTTTATGCTTTGATTGCCCGGGGATTTGCCCAGCGCCAACCGGCTTTAATCGCCCGGGCTAAACAAATGCTCATGCGTTTGGGTCGGCGTCAGGATGTGCATCTCGAACAAGCCGTTTGTGCGCTGCTACTGGGTCAAACGGAAGAAGCCAGTCACGCTTTAGAACTAAGTCATGAATACGAACCTCTAGCATTTATTCGGGAACAGTCTCAAGGCGCTCCTGATTTGTTACCAGGATTATGCCTGTATGGAGAACGATGGCTGCAAAATTCCGTATTTCCCCATTTCCGAGACTTGGCAGAACAAACAGCCTCGTTGAAAGATTATTTTGCCGATGAGCAGGTACAAGCCTATTTAGAGCAGCTACCGGAATCGACGCCAACTGCTAATAATGAATGGTCAGTGACGGCTCAGAAAAAAGCCTACACCACAGCAGCATCCGCAGGTCGGAGTAACGGTCATTCGCGCGATCGCGAACCGGCAATCGTTGGCTCATACAGCACCCTAGAGCAGGATATGGCATCTAAAACCGGGAGTTTTGGAACAGGGAGCCGCACCTCGGTATCGGGTGTCTCGACGTTACCCACAAGCCCACGGGTTGCTTCCCCAACAAGTCGGGTTGGGGAATCGGCGACTCAAGCCATCAATGCTTCTGGGGATTCATCAGCAAACGCGGCGCTCAAGTCACCCCCTTCAGGGCGTCCATCCAAAGTCCGCTCAGAAGCAGAAGCCACTCGAGTGCGTCCTGGGTCTGGGATATCCACTCCGTCTGCTGAAGGACATCTGGATCAATCCCCTCCAGGACGCCTGCAACAATTACCTGAGCGCCGCAAGGCGACTCAAAAAAACCGACGCTCTATTTTGCTGGTTATTGCCGGATTAGTGGGTGTGGGATTATTAGGGTGGTTGGTAATCGCTTTGATCCAAAACATCCGCCAAGGTTTCTCAGCGCCAGCCTTAGAAGGCGAACAGCCCATGGTAGAACTTGCCCAACCTCCTATTCCTATCCCCGAACCCGGTAGCCAGTTGATGGCACCAGGAGGTCCCTTGACCCAAGATACAGCACAGCAAGTAATTCAAACCTGGCTTTCGACTAAATCTCAAGCATTTGGACCCGATTATCAAATTGATCGATTAGATCAAATTCTTTCCACGCCGGTTTTATCTGTTTGGCGGCGACGGGCGCAAACCAATCAGCAACGGAATATTTATGCTCAGTACAATCACCAGGTTAAAGTAACATCCGTGCAAACGAATCCGGCTAATTCTGACCAAGCCAAGGTAGAAGCGGCAGTCAAAGAAGAAGCCCGCTTCTATCAAGACGGTGAGATTACTCAGGGACTCTCATACAATGAAAATTTGCAGGTTCAGTATGAGTTGGTGCGTCAGGACGGTCAATGGTTTATTAAAGATATGGCGGTAAGGTAGGTGTAGAGACGTTGCATGCAACGTCTCTACACCTACGATTAGAAACTAAAGGTTGTGCGGATTGTGCCTACCCAAATATTATCATTTCCATCATCATGATTGGGATTTAAAATCACATAAGCTCCTGGTGTAATCAGGATATTATCCGTAATTGGATATTGATACTGCGCCTCAATTAAGAAAGATGTATCTTCATCTTCATCACCACCATCAACATTAGTCAGTTTAGGTGGCATTCCTCCCATAATCGAAAGTGCTGCACCCTCTTTACCTAAGTCCAGAAACGACACGTTTGCCACCCAAGTCCATAAATCAGCATTATCCCCTTCTCTAGCACCCGCTTCAGCTTCCGCATCAATATAACCGCCCCAACCGGCGAGATTAATCGTCGGTGTAAGTCGCCAACTTCCTTGGATACCAAAGCGTAAAGCTGAAGTAGCGATTTCGCCGAATGGTTCTTTTGCCCGTGGACTACCTGTGCTACCGGAAAGGTTGACATCTTCACCGGGATAGTAGGAATAGCCAAAAGCAAACCCTAAATCTAATTTTTCTCCCAGCGCCAGATTCAATTGAGAAATGGCGGTGAAGTCTCCATCAAAAAGCCCATCCTTATCTGCCGGACTGTTACTTTCACCCGTCAAATAAGCGAGATCTAAACTCAGGAAATCACTAAACTGAATATTAGCACCCACACCTTGCTCAGCGTTATTGCGGAATACAAAAGGATTGCGGCGATTGAACCGATTTAAAGCACCCGTACCACTACTTTCGAGAATAGGGTTGTGGATTTCTGCGATGTCATTGAAATCAAAGCCATTAGCACCCACTAAAAGCCGGATATTATCGCCTAATGGAAAGCGGTAGTATAAATCATTAACTTCAACATCATTATTTGAAGCCGCTTCAAACCCCAAGCGAGCCATTTCTGTGCCAGTCGCTTCATCAAACTCAGGGGTATTTCCCGCTTGTAAACGAACTCTCAAGCGGTCTTCTCCCGTGAAACTGGTGTCAAAGTTTAAACGAGTCCGGTGACTTAAGGTGATATTGTCTTCAATATCTTCGCCGCTATTATCAGCCTTTTCATCACCAAATGCGCTACCCAAGTTGAAAATAACTTCCCCTCTCAGCTTGGTGGTGGTAGAGAATTGATTGTCTTCCAAGAACGCCACGCGCCCTTCTAGATTATCAACTCGTGCGCCTAGGGTTGCCAATTCGGCTTCAAATTCCTGAATTAACCGCCGCAGGGTTTCTAATTCTGTACCATCAGGAGTATCCCCAACCATTAACCGCTCAATTTGCTGTAAACAGGAATTCAAGCCAGCGGCAAATTCATAACGGGTTAAGGCGCGATTACCCCGATAGGTGCCATCTGGATACCCAGCAATACAACCATAGCGCTCCACTAAGCTACGCAGTGCTTCATAAGCCCAATCCCCTGGAGAAACGTCTCGCAGTTGACCCACGCTAGTTACTTGGTCAAGGGATTCGGTGTTATTTTCACCACTGTAGCGTTGGATTTGTTCTAATAGTTCACGATTAGGATCAGCCGTCGTGTTAGTCGGACTCAAGCCAGGGCTGACATCGGAAGCGATTTGTAGAGAATCAATCTCTACTGACATTTCAGATAACGGGTTATTGAGTTTAACGGTTGATTCGTTAGTGGCTGTTTGGTTCGGAACCGCCGCATAAGCGTTGCTAGTGACAAACAAAGATAGTCCGAGTAGGGCGGGACTGATTTTCAGCGTTTTCCAGACTAAAGGTGATTTCATCGAATTTCTCTCCTTACACCGAATTACCTTAGATAATCTGCAATAGTGTTCGCGGTTAGACTATACACGATTAGGACAACGATTGAAAATTAATTGTATTAATCAACGTGAAAATTAATCAGGGTACAGCATTGCTGTACCCCAAGGCTAAATCATGCAACTAATCAACGACAGTTGAAACCTGCTTAGAAGGTAAAAGTCGTGCGGATAGTGCCTACCCAAATCTCATTATTGTCATCGTTATGTTCTGGGTTGAAAATGACAAAGGCGCCAGGAGTGATGGCAATATTGTCCGTCAGTTCATAGCGATAGAAGGCTTCGAGGTGATAGGAGGTGCCGTTGTTTTCACGACCACTAAGATCGTTATTGGTCACCTTAGGTGGCATACCGAATAAGACACCCAGCTTGTTCCCCTCACCGCCTAAGTCTAGCAAAGCCAAGTTAACCGCCCAGTTCCAAATATCGGCATCAAATCCTTCAGTGGCTTCTGCTTCAGCCTCTTGATAACCGGCCCAACCACCAACAGAAAACCTGCCAAATGTTACATTCGCTTGTAGTCCGTAGGAATCGACTGAGGTAGCCAGACCCTCAAATGGATCAGAGGCAAAACCACTACCCGTACTTCCTGTAATGTTTACCTCATCGCCATTGTAGAAGGAATTTATATAGGTTGCGGCTAACGAGATATTCTCAGTCGGATTGAAGACTATCTGACCAAGGGCAGCATAATTGCCATTAAACAGACCATTCTTCTCAGAAGGATCACTGCCGCCTCCATCAACAACGTAACTGGCTGAGATCGATAAGGCATCGCTTACGTTAAACGTTGCGGTTATTCCTGGACCACCAGATTCAACTCGGTAGATCGGGTTGAAGCGCCCAAAGCGGGAGATAGAACCACTGCCACTGCTGTCAAAATAAGGATTGACTACATTGATAATGGTATCTTGGTACTCAGCTCCGGTGGCGTCAATTTGAACTAGGAATTTTTCACCGATGGGGAAGCGATACCACAGCTCATCGATTTCAACGTCGTTATCGTTATCACCATCAAACGCCAAACGGGTCATGTTTGTCCCCGTTAAACCTGTGTTAAATGACGCGATATTTGCTGCTTCTAAACGAGTTCTCAGTCTGTCTCTTCCCGTAAAGCTGGTTTCAAAGTTCAGACGTACCCGATCGCCTAAGATGACATTGGTATCATCATCACCACCACCAATACTATCGCCGAAGGTATCAGCCAGGGCAAAGATGACTTCCCCTCTCAACTTTGTCGTCGTCGAGAACTGGTTGTCCTCTAAGAACGCCACGCGCCCTTCCAGGTTATCCACCCGCGCACCTAGGGTTGCCAATTCCGCTTCAAACTCCTGAATTAACCGCCGCAGGGTTTCTAAATCACGACCATCAGGACCATCATCAATTAGTAACCGCTCAATTTGCTGTAAACAGCTATTCAAACCAGCGGCAAACTCGTAACGAGTCAAGGCGCGATTGCCCCGATAGGTGCCATCTGGATACCCTGCAATACAACCGTAGCGTTCTACTAAACTACGCAGCGCTTCATACGCCCAATCCCCTGGCGAAACATCTCGCAACTGACCCACGCTGGTTACTTGGTCAAGAGACTCATTCCCTTCGTTGCCATAGCGCTGGATTTGCTGCAAAATTTCTTGATTCGAGTTAACTGAGGTATCTCCAGCCGCCGGAACGGGTCCAGGGAAGGTACTATCTGCCAGTTCAAAGGTGGGACTAACGGTTACGGCGGGTTGAGGCGTATCCGTTGCTCTTATAGGTTCAGACAGCGTTTCATCATCATTCAACGTGGGACTGATGGAAGCTGTCAGTTCAGCGTCCAAATTCATGGTAGCTTTAGACAGACCTGCAGTCGTCAGATGGGAATTTGACTCAGCCGCTGATGTACCGCTAGCAACGAATAAAGAGGCAACCAGCAGGACTGGGCTTGCCTTTAACGCTTTCCAGAAGAGGTTAGACATAATCATTCACAATCCTCACACCTAATTCAATCCAAAACTGTAAAGCAATTGCGCTGAATGAGCAATAGCCTTTTGGCTTTTACTCCAACCTATCACTAAATTTACTAATTAACTTTTACCATTTTCGAGAGCTATAAAATATAAATTATAAACCAAAAACACTTGGCTGGATACCTATAAAATATTAGAATTATTTATCTAACTCACTACTTGTAGAGAACTCTTCATGAAGAGTCCCCTACTGATGGATAGAGTTGCTGCGTAAGTCCTGATATGAGGGAGGTTTTGATACCAAGTCTGATAGCAGCTTGATTGTCTTGAGCAGGGAGAAAAAGAAAGGGCGAGATTGACTTCTCCCCCGGTTAAAACGCGGGGGATTCTAAGCAGATACTTTGGGACGGGCTGAAGCCGCGTCCCGTCGTTTTATCTTTTTAGAGTTCCAGAGGAAGACTCTGGATGGCGCAGTCAAAAACGCCCTACTGACCTTGGCTAGAGCAAGACCTAGCTGTATCTCTACTTTGCGGAGAATGTTAGCAGCACCATTAGCATCGGCGTTGATAAATTCTCCATTTTTTGTGCGATACATTCCACGATGAACTCTTTTCCCACTTGGTTTCCACCCTTCCGGGACTGAGCCGAATACAGGTAGAAAATCCTTGTCCAGAAAACTAGCCTTCGATGTATAGCTTTCTTCAGTTTCTATAAACTGAATTCCATATTGTTCGCACAATTGTCGGATTCTTTCTTTAAGACGAGTGGTAGGAATTTGAACAAATTCCTGATTATTCTTTTTGCCTAGCTCAATCCCATTCTTGTTGCCTTGATTCCACCCGAAAACAATAGTTCCAATCCGGCAATTTAAGCAGTGATTGACAACAATTCTTGCTGCCTTATTCACGGCGTCTCTAATTTGACGATTGCGTTTTTCGGTTAAGGATGCCAATTCTTCATTCCAGAACCCTTGGGCTTTTCCTTTTTTTAGAGTTGCTACTCGCTTGTTATAGAACTGGTTTAGGCTCTTGAGCTTACGACCATCAACAATAAAGCTGGTTCCTACGTTAGAGACACAGGTTAGCCAGTTGTTTAGTCCTGGGTCGATTCCCAGGACTTTCTTTGCATCAACATCAGCTTGAATTCCAGGAATACTGTAGACAAACTCGGCATAAAAACAGCCATTGCGAGGCAGTATTCTTAGTTCTTTGATGTTTTTAAAGTCCAGATTGGACGGCATCGCAATAAAGAACTCCGAAAGCTTGAACCAGGTTTTAACCAGTGTTCCTAGAGGAAAACGGATCAAGCCATTTTTGAACCTGAGGGCTTGCCTAGGATAAGCGACAACAGTCAGACCGCCCTTCTTTTGGTATCGGGGCGGTCTGGGTTTATCTGTTATCTTCCCTTTGTTAAATGCTTTGTTTAATCCTTGAAAAGATTTAAATGACTCGGCTACTGCTCTCAGCGTTTGTTGAGCGACCTGGGAATATAATGCTTGGAAGTGCTTATTGCTTTTGTACTCTTTTTCCAGGTCATACTTGCCGATTATTTGGCGACATTTAAACCAGATCTGCCTGGCGTAATAAGTTCCGCAATTTGTTAGCTTATTTGCCTCGGAACAGATGTATTCCAAGACTGCCGCTAACTCGTCATCTGGAGTTAACAGTACTTGCTGACATCCGTACAAGCTTATCACCTCCTTGTTTAGAGATATATTATATCACTGGTTAGAGAATTCGTGCAGGATTTATCCCGCTATCTGCACGACGCCGCTCGTTTCATCCCCCGCTTGAAAAGACGGGGGCTTTCACCATCGCTTTTCGGTAATCTTTGGGTTAATCTGCTCCTTATAACGATGAACAAGGGCGGGTTTTGTTGTTCCGTTACCGGTGAGACAGGGCGAGTTTTGTTGTTCCGTTATTAGTAAAAAGCTAGCGCTAGTTCCTAAACCCGCCCCTACAATCTTCTGCCTCCTGCTTTCTTCTCTAGGAACGATGACCTGTGACAATATAGGTAACCCGTTGACCGATATTGGTCGCATGGTCAGCCATACGCTCGATATGACGAATTGCCAAAACTAATAGTAAAATTGGCTCGACTACGCCTTTAATATCCCGCTGATAGGCTAATGTTTGATAAAGATTATCGTAGGCATTATCGACTTTATCATCCAATACTTTAACCGCTTGTCCTGCCGTCGCATCTAAATCAGCTAAAGACGCCAAACTTGTTGCCAGCATAGCTTGGGCATGGTGGGACATTTCTTCAATTTGGGACATACAAGGATGAGGCGGGTAAGCAAATAATTTTACCGAAATCTCCGTTAAATCTTCAGCATAATCACCAATGCGTTCCAAATCCCGGATTAGCTGCATAAAGGCACTAACCAGACGTAGGTCTTGTGCCACTGGCGATTGAAGTGTAAGCAGAGAGGCACATTCTATTTCAATATGACGGTAATAGCGATCAATTTGTTTTTCAACCGAGGTAATTGCCTCGATCGCCTCCAGATTTTGGTAAAATAGAGCTTGATGACCAAGGCGGAATGAATTTTCCACCAATGCGCCCATCCGCAGAACATTCTGCTCTAGGCGGTTAAGACAGCGCTTAAAGTGATTGCGATCGCAATGGCGGTTTGTAGAAGATAGACTCACCTCATTTGCCCTAAGACGAATAATTGTGTCTACTACTATTGATAGCAGATCAAGGTTAAATTGTAGTAAAGTAATCTGCTGGCAAGGTGGGAGAAGTGTGGAGTTTTGAGTGTTGACCCTTCACGACCTTCGAGTGCATGGTGCGTGAGTTCACTCTCTTGCCTCCTCCGCTTCCCTGCTTCCCATCTCCCTCAAGACAGTTGAAACTCCCTTGTCTCCCCTTCTACCATCTCATACACCTCACCTCGGAAGCCGATGCAGACAGGTTGTGACCAACCACTCTCAAAGGAGACGGTCAAAACACATTACCATGGGCTGGCACAAAAATCCTGTATCTTAGTTAAGATTTTGCACTACACAGACGAATTACAAATGACAAATGACAAATTACTAATTATAAGGCAGTTGAATCTGTAACCAAGCTCCCCCGGTTTCTGGATGATTTTTAGCGTTGACAGTACCACCGTGAGCCTGAACGATTTGCTGGACAATTGCCAAACCTAAACCACTACCACTGTTGCGACCCAATGTGGTTAAGTTCTCAGAATTTGGTTGACGATATCGCGAGGCATCTCCTCGATAGAGTCGCTCAAAGACGCGGGGTAAGTCATTGCCAGAAAAACCAGCGCCTTCGTCAATAATATCGATTTGCATCAGCGCTTTTTCTGTCAGATCAGGAGTTGTTGGGTTACTCACTTCAACTCGAATTGACCCTTGAGGTGGACTATGTTTAATACTATTATCTAATACATTCAAAAAAACCTGAGTGAGTCGAGACTCATCAGCTTTAATGGGTAAAGTATCGGGTCCACTATAGGCAAGATGTAGTTGTTTTTGTTCTGCCAAAGGCTCCAAGCGCTGCCAAGCCGACTGAATTAAAGACTTTAAATCAAGAGATTTATAGGTAAGACTCTGATTCGGATCGCGTTCGAGATGACTAAGTTCCAGCCAGTTTTGAATCAGATCGATCAACCGATTAATTTCTTGCAGAAGTTGCTCAACCCAACGGCTTTCTGGAGGGTTAACTCGTCCTTGCAAGGCTTCTGCGACTAAGCGAATAGACGTGAGTGGAGTTCTCAATTCGTGGGCTAAATCAGACACCCACTGATTTCGAGATTCCGAGAGTTCAATCAGAGGTTGTCGATTTTCCAAAAATACACCAACTTGTCCCTTAGCAAGGGGCCAACCATAAGCCCGCAACATGAGCGATCGCACCTCGCTCATCGCTGCACCATCCATACAGGCGGGATGAAATACCCACTCTTGGCTCGTCGATTGTTGCTGTTTACGAGTTTTCTCGATTAACTGATCCAGTTCGTAGGAGCGCACTACCTCTAGAAGTAAGCGAATCTGTCCAGGTTCCCAGCGGTCAATTTGCAATAACCGACGCGCCTGCTGGTTGCACCAAATTAAGTGATTGTCTTCGTCTACTTGTAAATACCCGACGGGCGCGACTTGGAATAGGGATTGAATGGCGTTGAGTTGGTCTTCTAAGACAAGGCGCTGCTGATTAGCTTGGGCAATGGCTCCCCGTAAACGAGACTCTAAAGAAAACGAGTTACTAGTCGAATCGACTGGCAACAACTCTAAGGTTTGCTTGAGCTGCTGTTTGGTGCGGTGTTGTAGCCATAAGCCAACCCCAATTCCTAGAGCTAGACCCAACAGAAATGTCAAGAGGGTCATGGGTGTAATCAATAAGAATGTTGCCGAGCGATGGTTTAGATATTGTAACCTTTCGACAGGGCGATGTAGATACTCCTTGATTGTTACGGCTGATGTAGGTTAACACGCGATCGCTGGTGTCCCATCTAATTGAAGATCAGCCAAATCGGTAGCCGAAGCCGCGAACGGTAATCAAGTATTCCGGTTGACTGGGGTCTTTTTCTAATTTTTCCCGCAGCCAGCGAATGTGAACATCGACGGTTTTGGTATCTCCGAGAAAGTCCGGACCCCAAACCTGATCGATTAACTGCTCGCGAGACCACACCCGACGAGGATATCCCATAAACAATTCCAACAGTCGGAATTCCTTGGGTGAGAAATTAACCTCCTCGCCACGCACCGTGACTCGGCATTCTTCGGGGTAGAGGGTAATGTCCCGTAACTGTAACGTCGGCGTTGGCGGTATGGAATTATAGCGGTGACGACGCAGAAGGGCGCGACAACGAGCGATTAATTCCCGCATGCTAAAGGGTTTGGTCAGGTAGTCATCGGCACCGACTTCCAAACCCAAAACCCGATCCGTTTCACTGGCTTTGGCACTGAGAATCAAAATGGGGATAGAATTCCCTTTATACCGGATCAAGCGACACAGATCGAGTCCGTTCACCTGAGGCAGCATCAAGTCTAGAATCAACAGGCTAAAATGGCACTCCTCGTTATTGGAGTCGCCCTCAGACAGAAGGGTTAAAGCAGTACGACCATCAGCAGCCGTCACCACGTCATAACCTTCCTCTTGTAGGGACAACATCAGCATTTCTCGGATGAGAGTCTCGTCTTCTACGACCAGAATGCGGTTGGATTGTGCCAGTTCTGGAGTGGAAGGGCTTTGCGGTAGATCGACAGAAAGCATATAGGGTAAGGAAATTGGGTATCTGAGGTTCTAAGCCAAGGTATACACCAAAATCATGGTGTTGAAACTATATAGAAATAAAACTCTACGTCTAGATTGACACAAGATTCAGCTAGTGTGGCTATACCCTGTCAATTTTTAAAGACTTAAAACAATTTGCTTAAATTTATTGCCGATTCTTCTATGGTGGCATACACTAAGGATAGTGTAATACATGTCATACGCAAGTATGACAAAATGAGGGGTCTTACAGAAACAAAGCAGGGGGCTGGTAAGCCCAGTCCACCTGCTTTCACTTTTTTAGAAGGGATAATGCTGCTACATTTGATGACCTGGATCGAGGTTGAGGAGTACTTGAAGCGATCGCCGGGGATTATTCTGCCAATTGGTTCAACGGAACAACATGGACCAACGGGATTAATTGGTACCGACGCGATATGTGCCGAAGCGATCGCGCGAGGGGTGGGTGAAGCGACCAATGCGATCGTTAGTCCAACGATTAGTGTGGGGATGGCGCTGCATCATACAGGTTTTCCGGGTACGATGAGCCTGAAACCCAGTACCTTGATTCACGTCATCCAAGATTATTTAGTCAGCTTAACCCGGGCTGGATTTAGCCGATTTTTCTTTATTAATGGTCATGGTGGTAATGTGGCGACGCTGAAAGCCGCCTTTTCTGAAAGTTACGCCTATCTCTGGGATCTCAACATTCCCAACAGCGATCAAGTCAGATGTCGCCTTGCTAACTGGTTTACCTGTAATTCGGTTTACACGTTAGCCAAACAACTGTATGGCAATCAGGAAGGGTCTCACGCCACACCCAGCGAAGTCGCTTTAACTCAATACCTTTATCCCGAAGCAATCAAACAAGCCCCCTTAGCCGCTAATGTAGCCTCTGGACATCCAATTTACGGTGCGACAGACTTCCGCCGTCGCTATCCCGATGGACGAATGGGTTCTAACCCCGCCTTAGCCAAACCGGAACATGGTCAGAAATTGTATGAGGCGGCGGTGAAAGAAATGAGTCAGGCATATCTGGAATTTTTGCATACCGAGTGACAGTCTTCTAGAGACAGGTTAAACTCATAATTACACTGTGCCTGCTGGCAAAGGAAGCAACACAGCATTGTGTTTTCTAGCTGTATTGGCTACAAGCGAGCAGGTTTGGTTTGAGGAGAGAGTGAACGCTTGACTCTGGCTTACAAGTCCGTTTGAGGGGGGAGTGATTCCCAGAGGAAGATGAGAACCATGAGTGCGATTGACTTTACTGTCGCGATTTGTACCTATAACGGCGCGAATCGTTTACCAGAGGTTTTGGACAAGTTGCGATCGCAGGAAGGGACAGAGGATATTGCCTGGGAAATTATTATCGTTGATAATAACAGCACTGACAATACAGCTAAGGTGGTTCAGGAATACCAAGCGAACTGGTCTGAACCTTATCCCATTCATTATTGCTTTGAACCGGAACAAGGACTAGCATTTGCTAGGGGATGTGCTATCCGAGAAGCCAAGGGGTCTTTGATCGGTTTTCTGGATGACGATAATTTTCCCAAATCCAATTGGGTGGCACAAGCTGATCATTTTGGACAATCTCACCCGAAAGCTGGAGCTTATGGAGGACAAATCCATGGCAAATTTGAAGTAGAACCCCCGCCAGGATTTGAACGAATCGCCCGTTATTTTGCCTTGATCAAAGGAAAGAAACCCTATTGTTACAACCAAAGGTATGCCTCTACCCGCAAAAAGATGTTTCCTCCAGGAGCCGGAATCGTCATTCGCAAACAGGCTTGGATAGAGAGTGTTCCTGAACGTCCCCTGCTCCCTCAAACGAATGAAGATTTAGAAATGCTGTCATACATCTGGCAAGGCGGTTGGGAACTGTGGTTCAATCCAGCCATGGAAATTGATCACTTTATTCCTAAATCGCGTTTTGATAAAGAGTATCTGCGGCGTTTTTTTCAAAACAATGGTCGGCTACGATATCAGGTGCGAATGTTAGCCTATAAACCCTGGCAAAGACCCCTGGTTGTACCGATCTATCTAGGCAATGATATCAGAAAACTCATCCTTCACTTTCTCAAATATCGTTCTGTCCTGAAAACGGATGTTGTTGCTGCTGGAGAAATGGAATTGCTACTCACGATTCTACTTCGGAATTTTTATAAATAAATCATTAACTTTGATTAAATATGAAAAATTTAAATCTAGTTGATTCTAAAGACATAGAATTAACAGGCACAGAAATTCTATGTTTTGTAATTGTCAGAAATGAATTAAAACGTTTCCCTTTCTTCTTAAAATACTATAGAGAAAAAGGAATATCTAAGTTTTTTATCGTCGATAACGACTCAGAAGATAATACCTTAGACTATCTAATCCAGCAAGAGGATATCTATACTTGGCATACTCAAGAATCTTTTAAAGAAAATAAACAAAATTGGCTAGAATGGTTACTCAATAATTATGGTCAAAATCACTGGTGTTTAATCGTTGATGCCGATGAAATTCTCTATTATCCCGATTGTGAAACCCGCAGCCTAAGCGATTTTTGTAGGCAAATAGAATGGCAAGGTAAAAATGCCGTTCAAGGGATTATGTTAGACATGTATTCGCAGCAGCCTGTTCAGGAAGCCTACTATAATCCTGGAGATAACTTTTTAGAGGTTTTTCCCTATTTTGATAGACAGTATTATCATCACCAGGAAGGAACAATCAGGGATTATTATTGGGGAGGATTGCGACAACGTATCTTTGGCAGTGACGATAAACGAGGCAAGAAGCCCTACTGTTTAACCAAGTTTCCTTTGCTTAAATATAATGATACGATGATATTTTATTCAGAACATGTCACCAAAAATATTAAACTGTCTTCGACAACGACGTGTTTGCTACACTTTAAATATTTTTCATTTTTTATCGATTATGTTAAATCAGAAATCCAGAGGAATCAGCACTGGCAAGGAGCAGTCGAATACCAAAAATATGCTCAACTTATTGCCGAGAATAAGCCACTAAACCTATACGATCCAGAAATTTCCGTGCGGCTGGAAAATAGTAAGCAGCTGATAGATATGGTAATTATAAATCGGGGAGTTCTTATGGAGAAACGGTTAGGATATGTAAGCTTATTGTTAGAATTATTTTACGATGCTAAAATACTGGGACGTGCACTCCTTAAAGTTTTGTCCCAAAAAATAGCCTCTCCAGGAGTTATGGTAATCAGGAAAAGTTATTGAATTGACTCAAAGGACTTTTCCTCTTCCTTCCTAAAAACTAAGGTTCCACCACAAATACCGAAGAGTCATCTGTATTTACCCAGATCCAAGTAAAACTGTTTCATTATGACATAAAAACAAATGCAATTAATGCATCCGGGTCTCAAAGATATTCTGCTTGTTGAGCAATACATTAAGACTAAAAAAATAGGTTTCTTGTCTATAGAAACCCCTTTACCCCCTTGGTTCAAAAAAATAACCCAATCAATCACAAATTACTCTATAGGACTTCAACTTCGCCGCGAGTACCGCCACATCTCAATGGGCATTAGAGCTTTTCGGCTTAAAGATATCGATACAATTTTTATATTTGAAATTTATAACCAACATTTATTAGGAGTTCTGCCTTTACTAGCTTTAACGGCAAAACAGGTATTCATTAGCTTACATGGTAATCAACAATTTGCCATGACTAGCAAAATCAAATTCTTCGGATTAGTATACCTAAAAACGTATCTGCAACTTTTCAACAATTTAAAAGTCGTTTTATTTGAAATCGATGATCATGTTATCCCAGATAAATTCCGCTTACCAGCCTCATCCAAGATAATCATCCCTCATCCAATCCTTAGCGAAGTCACGCCCAATCTGAGATCCGGTGAACGCTTGCCTATAGATGCCAAAATTAAGATAGGTGTGGTGGGGATAATTCGACAGGATAAACCGATCTCGACAATGATTACCAAATTACAGGAATACATCAGCTCAAATTCTGATCAATGCGAACTAATCATAGGTACACCCTTTGGTCAAAAACCTAATTATTTAGATCAATTAGAAGTAGCCCTTTATGATACCACCAAAGAAGAGGACTATATCAGTGTCTTAAAACAGATTGATATTTTGGTCATTCACTATGACAAAGATCGTTATTACTACCGCACCAGTGGTGTAATTAGTGATGCCGGATCGTGTGGTTGTTATATTATTGCCTCTGATTATCCAGTTATCAATCATCAAGTGAATTTCCCTGTCCCAATTGGTGCAACATTCTCAACTTTTGACGAAATTGGCTCTCTAATTGATCAAGCCATCATTCACATTCGCCAGAAGGGACAGGATAACCACTGGATTTGGCGAGAACAACGTTCCGCAGAAGCGATCGCAAAACTCCTCTTCCCCCAAAACTCATAACTAAACCTTTAAGTCGGTGGGGATCGTCATTCGTCATACTCGCTCCCGAAAAGAAGTAAGCTACGTCATTCGTCATCGATAAATTAGGCGAAATTACCCGCTCCAACATCATCCTTAAATTGCTGTAGTCTTGTCTCTAGTTCATGGGTAAGACGCTCAACAATGAACTCATCACTTAAAATAGGTTTGACTGTTTTGGCAATATCCATAAGTTGTCGGGCTACTCGCTGATTTGGATCACCGCCAATTTGATTAAACACGTTTAATTGCTCCTGTTTTAACCAGTCTAGCCAGTAATTAATTTCTGGGCGAATACGCAAGCGAGTCGAAGGAGCCTCAGGAAACACAGGATAGAAATCCCAGAGAGGCATAACATACCGAGGTTGGTATTCAATGCCTAGAGAAAGACACCAATCCTGCCATTTAAAGGAATTAATATTGGCACTGGTTTTGATCGGAATCCAAGGCACTCTCAGGGCATCTGCAATGATAGCACCATGCATGGCTTCAGCGAGTAAGACCTCAGTTTGGCTAATTGCCGATAAAACGTTTTCAACTGACCAACGTGGATCAATATAGGCGAATCCCAGTTGTTCGCAGATAGCAGCCCAGGCTGAACTTGCTGGGATAGCGTGCTTGAAATGAGGCATAAAAGCAAAGCGCTGGGTTTTAGAATGATTCGCCTGAAATAATCGCCTTACGAGTAAAGCAGCATCGGTAACGGCGACTTTTTCGGGAACACTGAGCGCTTGGGCAGATAGGGGTCCTCTGAGGCAATATATCGTCCAAGAATCATTAATTTTGGGTACAGTTCCATATCCATATCCCACACCCGTTCCAAATACGATGGTTTTCTCTGCCTTGGGTAATTTTCTGTTGAGTAACGTCCCAATCCCTACAAAGAGGGTTCGTTCGTCTTCATCCAGAAGGTTGGGTATGAGTTGTTTCCAGAGCCAAGGGTTGAGTTCATCACCAAAATTGGCGTATTCATCGGATTTGTAGTAGTAGAGCTTCATGTTTATTTTTATCCCACATTCTGCACGCCCCAAGATCTAAAAGTCGTCTTCCTGCTCATTTTCCTCATTTGCTGAATTCTGGCGCAATCCTCCTGGTAAAGCAGCAATAATTGCATCCAGAACCCTGGAAACCGGGATCACCTCAATATCCATATCTGGTAACACTTGACCCTTGGGAACGATCGCGCGTTTAAATCCTAACTTGGCGGCTTCCTTCAAACGCAGTTCCATCTGCGACACCAGCCGCACTTGTCCCCCTAACCCAACTTCGCCAATCATCACCGTGCGTGGATCAACCATGCGATCGCGAAATGAAGCCACCACCGCAATGGCAATCCCCAAATCAGCAGCCGGTTCTTCGACTCCCAACCCGCCAGCCGTGGCGACATAGGCATCTAATTTAGATAGGGGAATCCCCACCCGTTTTTCCAATACCGCCAAAATTTGCTGTAATCGACTATAATCCACGCCAGTGGTTGAGCGACGCGGTGCCCCATAACTAGCTGGGGACACCAACGCCTGTAACTCAACTAAAATCGGACGAGTCCCCTCACAAGCCACCACCGTCGCCGTACCGGGACTCATTTCATCCCGATTACCCAAAAATAACTCCGACGGATTCAGCACCTCCTGCAACCCCTTATCCACCATTTCAAAAATACCGATTTCGTGGGTGGCGCCAAAACGATTTTTTACCGATCGCAGCAGACGATGGGAGGCAAAGCGATCGCCCTCAAAATACAATACCGTATCCACCAAATGTTCCAGCACCCTCGGTCCTGCGATCGCGCCTTCCTTAGTCACATGTCCGACAATGAATAACGTAATATTCGCCCGCTTTGCCACCTGCATCAGGGCTGAGGTACATTCTCGCACTTGCGCCACGGAACCGGGTGCCGAGGTTAACGCGGCAAAGTACAGCGTCTGGATACTGTCAATTACTGCCACTTGGGGTTTGAGCGACTCCAACTCCCGTAATACCTCTTCTAAGTCTGTCTCTGGCAACACATACAGGTTTGGCTCTTGCTCCCCTGAGGTGTTATCCCCATCAGCCGTTTTCGATTTTGCCGACTTCCCCCGCTTTTTGGGGGCACCATTATTCGTCTGCTCAATATTATCTGCCTCCTCCTGAATCGGAGCAGCACAAACACCTAGCCGGGAGGCTCGCAGTTTCACCTGTTGTCCCGACTCTTCAGCACAGACGTAAAGGATATGATGCTCCTGTGCCAGTTGATTTGCCACCTGTAGCAGCAACGTGGATTTGCCAATCCCTGGATCACCGCCAATCAACACCAAGGAGCCAGGGACAATCCCTCCCCCCAACACTCGATCCAGTTCACTATACCCGGAAGCAAATCGGCTCTGGACATTATTGGAAATTTCTGAGAACTTAAGTGAGGATCTCGGTTGAGCGCGTCCAGAGGTAGGAGACGGAGTGTAGGCACGGGCATTTGATTGCCTTCCCCCACTTCTCATGTTGGCAGTCGTTGACAGCATACTCTCCTCTAAAGAGTTATACGTGCCGCAGGAGGAGCATCTGCCGAACCACTGGGAGTGTTCCGCCCCACATTGATTACAAACATAGATAGATTTAGTTTTAGGCATCCTGATCTTAAGGTGCTAGGAATTTTCAATAATTAAACTAATCTTAAAAAGCCGTAAGAAAATGTCAGATTGAACGGTTATAGCTTAAAAAAGCTTCGTATAACGTTATATCTTAGAGATAAGCTACTGATAAATTAACACTTCGTTGACCGTAAAATAGGAGTCTTGAATCAATTGGAAACTCATAAGGAAAAAATTCTGGTTGTCGATGATGAAGCGAGTATCCGCCGGATCTTGGAAACTCGCCTGTCGATGATTGGCTACGATGTCGTCACCGCCGCCGATGGGGAAGAAGCCTTAGAAACCTTCCGCACCAGTGAACCCGATTTAGTGGTGTTAGATGTGATGATGCCCAAGCTGGATGGCTACGGCGTCTGTCAAGAGTTGCGAAAGGAATCGGATATCCCCATCATCATGCTAACGGCATTGGGTGACGTTGCCGACAGAATTACTGGGTTAGAGTTGGGCGCGGATGATTATGTGGTCAAGCCCTTTTCTCCGAAAGAGTTAGAAGCTCGGATTCGTTCCGTGTTGCGACGGGTTGATAAGGTAGGTGCTTCCGGGATTCCCAGTTCTGGGGTAATCCATGTCGCCAGTATCAAAATTGATACGAATAAACGACAGGTTTATAAGGGAGACGAGCGGATTCGGCTCACGGGGATGGAGTTCAGTCTCCTGGAGTTATTAGTTAGTCGCTCTGGAGAACCATTTTCTCGGTCGGAAATTTTACAGGAGGTGTGGGGGTATACTCCAGAACGCCACGTCGATACCCGTGTTGTCGATGTTCATATTTCCCGACTGCGAGCCAAGCTCGAAGATGATCCGAGCAATCCGGAGTTGATTCTCACCGCACGGGGGACTGGGTATTTATTCCAACGGATACTGGAATCGGGGGAGGAGTGAATTTTGAGTGTAGAGACGTAGCATTCTACGTCTGAATTTTGAGTTGTTTTATGGGGTTTGTGCAACCGACGCTTTAGAGATAATGGCTAAACCTGATCAGAATTCTGTGTTGCGACAATTGCCGTTTGTTGTTGGGGGATTAGGCGGGACACTATTGTTGATTAATCGCTTGCTGACTCCCCAACTTACGGAATCTCAGGCGCGTTCAGACGCACTGGGGGTTATTCTCAGTGCCATATTGATTTTGACAGGTTTACTGTGGCAGCAGGTGCAGCCGCGCTCGCCGGATGCTGTAGATTTGATTGGCTCACAAGGGTTTGAACTTGCACCTGAGTTACCAGAGGCGGTGAAAACAGAACTGGCTTGGGCGTCACATTTATTATTGACCAATACCGTGACGCGATCGCTGGTTGTGTTTTATCAGGGGAGGGTGCTACTACGGCGGGGAGTATTGGGGGTGAACCCCGAGGTGAAACCGGGTGCTATCCTGAAGCGGGTTATCGAGCAACAAAAACCCGTTTACCTGGTTGACTTGAAACTGTATCCAGGGGGAATCGAATTTGACTACTTGCCAGAAAATACCCAAGGACTCATCTGTCAACCTCTGGGTACTCAGGGTGCTTTAATCTTAGGCGCGAATGCTCCCCGCAGTTACACCAAACAAGATGAGCGCTGGATTGAGGGTCTAGCTGATAAACTAGAAAACACGTTGAGTCAGTCAGCACGGTTGAACGTCAACAGTTAGGATCGTCATTTGTCATTTGTAAGGCTTTGAGTTCTTTGTACCAACTTGATATCGTTAAATTTAGATGTCTTTAACTGTGCTCTACTGGATATTAATTGCCCTGATGCTAGTGGGTGTCGTGGGTGCTGTAGTCCCTGGTCTTCCTGGTTCTAGCTTAATTGTCGTGGCAATTTTAGTCTGGGGATTTGTCAAAGGGTGGAGTGCGATAATTTTGGCGTTAGTTGTTGCTGTTGTGGTATTGCTCCTCAGTGTCGGCATTGATTTTTTAGCCACCTACTGGGGAGCAAAACGGGCAGGGGCGAGCAAGTGGGGGCAAATTGGTGCGATTATTGGGTTAGTCGTAGGGTTTTTAGGGCTACTCCCAGCTTTACCTGTGGGAGGTCCTCTGTTAGGTATTTTAATCGGTCCTCTGTTAGGAGCGTTTATCGGCGAGTTTTTATCCCGCCGTCAGTTGGAATTAGAGTCACGGTTAAAGGCGGCGTTCAAGGCGAGTTTGGGGATTGTGGTGGGTTCGCTGGTGGGGAATCTAATTCAGGGCGCATTGGCGCTGGCGACGGTTATTGTATTTGTGTTTACTACCTCTCCCCCCGGAGTTGCAGGTTAATCGAGCTAAAGGGGTGAATGTCAACGAGAGTAGGTTGGGTTGAGCAACGAAACCCAACTTATCTGGTTAGCTGGAATATTACGTGCTTTCCCTGACATGCTCCCAGCTAAAACCCTTGTCATTGGTGTTAACTTAAGTTATAAACCTTTAGTCTCGTTTCCAGCTTTTAGTTAGCGGCTGAAGCGGCTCATGAAGGGAGGCAGAGCCTTCCAAGGAGCATTCCCTTCTCAGACCTGGGAACGAGGATGCCCTACTTACCAAATTTCAGGTAATAAAGACATGGGCTTAGACATTGGTTCTTAGCAATGTTGTTCAGACGTTTGCTCAAATTTTCTAGCGTAAATCACTTGAGTTAATAGCTGCCAAGCTTTCCGAGAAAACAGAGCGGGAAATAGCAGGGTAAAAGCGTCAGAAAATTTTCCTTGCTTGAAGCCAACTAAACTCCAGTACAACGTCAAAAAATCCTGAATATCTTGAAGCGGAGGAAGAGAGTGATGATACTTGGGATGGACAAATCTATAAATTTTTTCTTTAATCGAGATATGCTTTTGCAGGCGCTGTTGTAGGGAAAACTTGAGATGATTCCCTTGATGCCATAATGTCCGGTAGGCTAAATGCTGATTAACCAGGATGGCATCTCCATATCGGGCAATTTTCACCCACGAGTCAATATCATCGTAGTTCACTTCAAAGCTAGAATCCCAACCGCCTGATTTACAAAAGGCATCTTTGCGAAAGGCAACTTGTACAGGTGTACCAAAGGGCAGTTGCTCTAGAAGCATCCGATAATGAATCTCAGACTGAGGCACATAATCAATTGGAGCATCGCTAATTGGTTGGGTGCGTGTTATTTCTCTACCCTTCTCGTTGACTTGTATTGCTTGACAGGAACAGAGAACCGCTTGGGGATACCTGGCGATCGCGTGGGTCAATTCCTCGATACAATTGGGGGCAAGATAGTCATCATCATCAATAGGTTTAATCCAATCCCCTTGAGCTAACCTAACGGCGGCGTTCATCGTGGCGCAATGTCCCAAGTTAACCGGATTGCGGTGATAAACCACGCGATCGCCTAGACTACGGATGTATGCCTCTGTACCATCTGAGGAACCATCGTCAGCAACAATCACTTCACAGGGTAAGGTTTGTGACAATGCTGATTCAATGGCTCGTTGCAACAGAGACAACCGATTATAGGTGGTAATGACAATAGTAAATTTAAACACAATGCAAGACCCGCCTCGACTTAAAGACCATTATCTAACAGATTTTATTAAATTCCTATAAAGTTTCGATAAAGATTTAGGTATTTCTCAGGATGCATTGTTGGGAAACTTGATCTATCTTTTCCTCTAGAAGAATTTAGGTTATAAAACAGTGTATATATGTTAGGGTACTGATATTTTAACGATTAAATAATAGATTAATGTTTTTTTAATCGACTTAGTATCCACAATTTTTATAAAAAAATCAGCACTAGGTCTTAATTGATTTTCCGTCTTTCAATTGTAGTGATCGACTTACTACTGAATTCCCTGGGACAAGGGATAGGGCAGCAGAAGAAGCAGGGGAGGAGGGAATTAGAGTTCTTTGGGGGTAGGTGTGACTTAACCCTAACCGATTGAAGCCTAGCATAAGAATCCCCACTCAGAATCTTCGATTTGAGTGGGGTGCGTTCAATACAACAGGGAAACTCATTGCTGGGTAAGCTGTTCCGCCAGCATCTGTTATCACCAAACCTTGAGGCTGGCAATAGAGATGCGATCGCGTGGCTCACAGCCGATGGATTGAGAAAACAATGTAACCGATTTAACCTAAAATGAAAATAGGGGATTTGATGATTCACTCTATCCCTTATTACTCAAGTCTTGCACGCCCGGAGCAACAGTCCGCTAGGGAGGCAAAGATGTTGTCGGCAAGGAGGCTAACTCTTCAACAACCCTAACCTAGCTATCGCTCTTTGGTTAGGGATTGCCGGACAAACGACAATTTAAACCGTTGAATACCGCATAGAGTCTCAGTTTGGCACAGACACCCAAAGCACAGGTTTCTGTTTCCGATAGCAATTGGAAACGACTAGGGCAATTTACTGCCAAAAAAGTCCAATTGTTGCAGCGAAGCACGGGATTAATTGTCGTGCATTCAATTGGATTGTCAAATCTCCCCTTATTGAAAGGGTCGATTTGACCTCTATCCCTCCCCGCAAAGATCCGCTGAATGCGGGGTCTCACGAGATACACGATGAAAGTATTGACATCGACTGCCATGACAGCTACGAATTCTTTAAGAATTGAAACAATTCGACGCTATATCTTAGGAAAAATTCATAAATTTATAATTGCTTCTGTGATAAAATTTTGCCGATTTAGCATCTATTATGGAGCTTTTATTGCCCACACAGATTATCCACATCAATAATAGGCTGTTCCGCATTTAGATTAGGATACCTAAATGTCTCAAAGGGAACAGGAAACAGAAAACACAGGATACCCCATTTAAATGCACATCAGCTTAGACAGATGAAGAATCATCCCTTATCCGGAAGGGCGTTGACCGGCTTGCAGTTCCACACCTAGGGAATGTTCGGCAATGAAATCTGGTACTAAATAAAACTCTTGGTTATCCTCAAAGTAAGCTAACAGCCGAGGGATCTGGTCATGAGTGCCAAGCTGTTTCAGGATTTCAGCATCCCGATTAAACAGGCGTCTGGCACTCTGTAAAAAGTCCGGTTCGCTGGTAGGCAGGTTTGAGGTGTTTGACTACATAAGTCAGATTACTAGGTCTGTGGGTGTCTTGTGCCAGATATGTATGACCAAATCCACCTTGTCCTAGAACCTAAACCACTTGGTAACGTTGGTCTAGTAATGCGCCTATCATTATAATATTGATCGCTACCCGGACGTAAACTTTTAGCCTAATCAGCTTTTCAGGCAGAAGCTGTGTTATCCGGATTTTTAGGTTTTCAGCCTCAGATCGGGTACAACGAGGATGTCAACGACTCCCGCCTACTACGCCCTAAGCGGGAGATTGAAAGAGCCAGCTTTCAATCTGACTTGTCTACAACGCCGAGTCTAACGCTGGTAGAGTTGGCTGAATGTTCTCCTAGTTCAGCCCTCTGTAAGACCTCTGGAGGGGGTCGATTTCAGAAAGGACATCTGGTGTTAGATGGTAGTAAGGAGCAAGTTACTTTCAAACTAGAGGATTATCTTTATGGAACAAATACCAGTTATTTCAGCTAAGAGGCATCCACTGATGTCTACGAAACCCTCAAGGGCTAGGCGTTGGCTTAAGGACTGGAAAACTCAAGTTTACCCCAATGACTTGAATATTAAAACAAATAACTGATGGATTATCGGAAAGCTTTTTGCGCCCCACATTCGCTTCCAGGACGTATCTAGGTATGGCTGAACTCAAACTGCGCCTGCAACAAGGAAATACTAAAAAAACGGTGACAGTAAATCAGGATGTATTTACAATTGGTCGCTTACCGGAGTGCGACTTAACCTTGCCCTATGAGGGGGTATCCCGATATCATGCCCGCCTTTTGAAAACGGCAACCGAGAATTGGATGATTAAGGATATGGGGAGCAAAAACGGAACGCTGCTAAACGAACGCCTAGTGACCTCGCCTCAACTGGTGAAAAACGGGGATGTGATTTGGTTGGGGGATGTCAGTCTGGTGGTTGTTTTGGCTGATCCGTCTCAAGGCAAAACAGCCCAAGTAGAACGGATGCCCGCAGAAGCTACGATCCTTCGCAGTGTCAAAGAATTGCAACAGCAATGGATACAAGCAAAAGATAAAGGTGATGATCTTAGCGTCAAGGAAACAACGATTGCTCGCCTCAAAGATTTGGTAGAGATAGCGAAAAGTTTAAGTGCGGCTGAATCCATCGAAGCCATTTTCTCACGGGTAAAGGATGTGGTATTTCGCTATCTCGAAAGCATCGAACGTATCGCTTTATTGGTAGATGTGACGGGTTCAAGGCAACTGGAATTACTCAATGCTGCATCCAGAAACGTCAATCAGCAGCAAACCTTAGCCGAGTCCAGCCATTGGATTAGTCGTAGTATATGTCAAAAAGTCTTCACTGAAAAAGTCGCCATTCAAACGGCAGATGCCCAAGCTGACCAACGCTTTGAGGGAGAAGTCAGTATTCTGTACAAAGGAATTCGCAGCGCGATCGCTGTTCCCCTTTGGGATGAAAATAAAGTGGTTGGGGTACTCTATGCCGATGCCCATCACTCGTCAACCCATTGGACTCAAGAAGGCGAAGAAGACCTCAGCTTTTTTTCTACCTTAGCCAACCTGGTGGCATCCAGTGTACAACGCTGGCTCTTGACCCAAAAACTCACCAGCGAAGAAATAATTCGGCAACGGCTAGAACGTTATCACTCACCCGCCGTCGTTCAACAACTCATTGCCTATAAAACATTACCCGACGGTCGCTTACCTGCAGCCGAAAGTGAAATTAGTATTCTATTTGCCGATATTGTCGGCTTCACCGCGCTCTCAGAACGGTTAAGTCCAGTACAAATTGCCCAATTGCTCAATAGTTTATTTGAGGAGATGCTACAAGAAGTATTTGCTTTTAATGGCACCCTCGACAAATATATTGGCGATTGCATTATGGCATTTTTTGGCGCTCCTGAATCTCAACCGGATCATGCGGATCGCGCCTTGGCTACAGCGAAGGGAATGCTGCATCGTCTAGACAAACTAAATGCTGATGAGGTATTACCGGAACCCTTACAATTAAGGATTTCAGTGAATAGTGGAAAAGCTGTGGTAGGAGATGTGGGGAGTTCTCAACGGGTAGAATATACTGCCTTAGGCGCAACCATTAATCTGGCGGCTCGAATGGAAGCTATTTGTCCACCTGGGGAATGTGTACTGAGTGAAGATACTTATGTTTTACTGACGCACAAGCAAGGGTTAGAACTAATGGACGAGTATCGATTCAAAGGGATTGATCGACTTGTGCAAGTTTATCAAACGAAGCGAAAAACTTGAATTGTATAGCCCTATAACACCAGTAAGCGTAATCAAAATCGATACTAGAATCTCCCAAAAACTGTAACAAAAACTACAAAATTTCCTTTGAGTAGAGACGTGCCATGGCACGTCTCTACTCATTTTAATCGGAAGTTCCCCCCAGAACAAAACAACGGAATGCTTACCTAGAGGGGGTTACAACCATTTTTTGAACCCCGCTCAATGGGTACATTTGTGAAAGCGACTCCTAAAACGGATTCTGAAGTGATCGCTCTTTTTCACCAAGGTAATATGATTGTTGTTTAATTGCAAATTCATTCCATGGCTACGGGTTGAAATAATTATCGCGATCGCATAAAGTAACGATATGGTCTGGCTCGTGTCATCACGCCGAAGCCATAATCGCTACAAGCCTTATAGGATAAGAGGTTCAGCCATCCGATTTGAAGGTTGTACCCAGTACGCTTTTTGCCTATAACCGCTCAAGCCGTTGCTGGATGGGGCTTCCAGCTAGGTGTAGTACATCCGCACGGGGGGAACTTCAGTTTAATAGGGGAGACTGGCTTCTAAATCACTACTCGATTGAGGAGAATAAATCAAGCCGTTGTTTGTAAGTATTGATTCAACTGTCTGTGAACTTACTTGAAAGTGATCACCCGCATCTTCTATAGCTGACTCCGAGTAGTCACTATCTAAATAATCCTGCAAGCTGCTTAGGGGGCAAAGAAACTCCGCAGCAAAGGCACGCTGATACTTTTGTCTTGAGGTTCTAAGGTCTGTGCTGGTAAGCCATGATTCTCCTCTATTGCCATAGAACAAGTAGTCACCAATAAGCCTAGCCAATTCAAATCGTTTTGCAATCGGATGTTTTTTTCTAGGGTGGAAGTTAAACCTATTTTCTTTTAAGGGAACTGCAACTGAGATATGCTGCCGACGTGGAGGAGTCCAAGCTTCATATTCAGATTTCTTTAGACCAAGCAAATCATAAAGTGTGTCGTCGGGTATAGAATTTTCTGGAATATCAATCGCATCACGTAGAAGCGATGCTACTTTATTCCCTCGCTGCCAAGGTGCTTGTGGAGTGTCTGGGCTAACAGAGTCGTCAATAGAAATATCCGGCTTTCCTTTAAGTCCCGATTCTTGAATTTTCTCAAGAATTTCGCTGAGGAGTTTTGCCTCTGATAAATCCTGGCTACAGGCAGGAGCTAATTCTGACAAGGTTTTGATGCCTATCTGTTCAGCAAGATTCAGAGTATCTTTTACGAGACTTTCAGGACACTCATCAGGATCAAAACCCAATTCAGCCTCACAACGACGATATTGACTTGCATATCTATCAGAACGCTCCTCCTGAACTTCTTGCCAAAGGTTAGCTAATGGTGTGTTATCCACTCCCGTTGCGTTCAAACGGCTGATCACAGTCTCTATGAATTTCTCTGCTTTCCGTTCAAATTCATGGAGGTTAATTGGGCATGATCCCTCAAGACCGTTAATATACCTAACGGACTGTTGATCAACAGCCTTAGATGGTGTTGACCATATTTGCATCAATTCAGTATCTGAAGCTAGTATTACCCTGGGCCAAATAAATCCTTGATTGGCAGCAGTAAGTTCATGTGCCATCCTCCAGTCAACTGACGGTTTAGCATTTGTAGGCGGAAGAGGTTCAAAAAGTAATCGCCACCATGAAGATGCTATCCAAGCCGCAAGAGGATAAGCTGAAACAAGAACGGTATCGCGAATTGTTTTAGAGAAGGTATCCTCATGTTGAGTAAGACTTATATCTCCCACTCGTAATCCAAACATACCCATAGTCTGCTGGATTTCGGGCGAATCATTTCCACTTGTAAGCCAGTCAAAGTTAAGACTTAGTGCGTTCACTCCGAATCCTCCATTGCTCAATCACTTCTTCACAGAACGGATCTTCTTTTTGCATAGGATAGCCATGATATGACCCTTGCTCTACTGACTCAAGTTGTGCTTCTAGCGGAGTCTCATCATCCATAACAGACCAAACATTCTTCGGCCACTGCCCTACAACACGGTCACTGACTAATCCTGTTTTAATTCCTTTCCTCAGTAAATCTAGATCTTCCTTTTTGGTAAAAACCTTAACGGAGTCACAAAGAGACTTGCCTGCTCTAGGGACACTAGGAGGTGTCAGATTGAAATCACCTGGATTTCTTTTATGTTCAGGATTTCCACCATATTGAGCTTGGGACGAAAGGCATAAAAGCTCATGAAAGTTACATTGCCCAATTTTAAGCATTTTGCGTTTTGGGTTGAACTGACCGTTGCGCTTTCTCATGACGACGATATACTAACCAAGTACAAGCAAACTCCCTATATCGTAAAGCTTACGACGAGATTCAGGCGCAGCTTGAGCCAAGTGATTAAGTAGATGTTTTGGATTGACGGCGAAGCCTGACTACCAAATAGAATACTAGCAGAATCACTGCCGACAATAGGCTCACCAATTGATCCCATACATTTATTTTGTTGGGTTTCCGGCGTCAAACCAACCTACAACCAAACTCTCCTTGTAGGGACTTGTGACACAAGTCGCAACTCCTGATTACACCATGACCGCCCCACTGCTAGTCGGACTCGCCGCCATCGCCCCGGAGTAGACTAAACCACGCTGAGTATCCAGGGTGATAATTGCACCATCCCGAATCCTCTGGGTAGCATTCTTAACCCCAACAATGACTGGAACTCCCAAGCGCATACCAATTATCGCCGCGTGACTGGTTAAACTATCTTCCTCTGTCACTACCCCTGAAGCTTTACGCATAGTATCGACAAAATCCGCACTGGTTGACGGAACCACCAAGATTTCACCCGGATTAAAGTTGTTCACTTCTCCAGCACTATACGCCACCCGAGCTAAACCACTCACTGACCCTTTGCCAATGCCAATGCCTTGACCCAGTATAGCTGTCACCACTTCCACTTTAATTAAATCCGTAGAACCCGGAACCCCTTGCAGCGTTCCCGCAGTCATCACCACTAAATCGCCCTCACAGAGTAGCTGCTTTTCCTGGGCGACATTAATCGCGGCTTGAAAGGTTTGACCCGTTGAGGGTAAATCCAACACCAATAGCGGTCGAATTCCCCAAACCAGTTGCAGTTGTCGAGCAACATCAACATGGGGAGTCACCGCCAGAATCGGAGTACAGGGGCGAAACTTGGAGACATTTCGAGCTGTAGAACCCGTCTTGGTTAGGGTCATAATCGCCGCCGCTTGTAACTGTTCAGCAATTTGACCCACGGCTTGGGAAATCGCATTGGGAATTGAGCGGCGGGTATCTTCCATATTCCGCACAATTTCCTCTTGTTCGATACGGGTGGCAATTTTTGCCATCGTCGATACGGCTTCTACGGGATAGTTCCCTACGGCTGTTTCATTGGACAGCATTACCGCGTCGGTTCCGTCTAGGATGGCATTTGCCACATCGGAAATCTCCGCACGGGTGGGACGTGGGGAATTAACCATGCTATCCAACATCTGGGTGGCGGTAATCACGGGAATTCCCAGACGATTGGCGGTGGTAATCAACCGCTTTTGCAAGATAGGCACATCCTCAGCGGGTAATTCTACCCCCAAGTCACCCCTAGCCACCATCACCCCATCGGCGAGGGAGAGGATAGCGTCCATTTGTTCAATGGCTTCGTGCTTTTCAATCTTGACAATAACCGGAACATCTTTCCCCGCGCTGTTAATTAATTCTTTGATTTCCAGCACATCTTGGGGATTACGAACAAAGCTAAGGGCTACCCAATCTACACCTTGGTCTAAGCCAAACATCAAATCCCGGCGGTCTTTATCCGTGAGGGCGCGAATGGAGAGGTAGACACCGGGGAAGTTGACCCCTTTGTTATTAGAGAGCTTACCACCGACAATCACCCGACAATGTAAGGCGCGTTTGTGGCGATTAATCTCTTCCACCCGCATCTCCACTCTGCCATCATCCAACAGAATCGTGGCACCATTGGGGACTTCATCGGCGAGGGGTTCATAAGTGACGGAACTGATATCCTGAGTACCGATTAGGGGTTCACTGGTTAAGGTGAAGCGATCGCCTCGTTCTAGTGTAATCGAATCGTTCTCAAATTTGCCCAGGCGGATTTTTGGTCCTTGTAAGTCTTGCAGGATACCCACAGGTTGATTCAGTTCAAATGCCGTTTGGCGAATCAGGCGAATGCTACGCTGATGGTCATCATGAGTGCCATGGGAAAAGTTTAGCCGCAAAGTCGTGGCACCTGCTTTAATCAATTCTCTTAGCACCTCTGGATGACTGGTAGCAGGACCAATCGTGGCTACAATCTTGGTTCGACGCCGGGATGTGTACAGTTGCATAAGCAGAAAAGGGGATGAGTCAGTAGGTGGAAGTAACGTTAACGGCGGGGCTTATCTTATGTCTTATGTTTTATCTCTTATGTCAGGGGTTGAGGACTTTTTACAGACTGGAATAGAGTTGGGTTGATTTCCACCAACCTACTTAGATCCCAATGGCACTGACCTAAGCCTTTTTAGATCGCCGAAACCCTTGATATCCCGTAGGGTGGGCATCGCCCACCAGCCAAAATTTTAGTACCATTCTACTTAGGTCTCAGTGGAACAGTAACCAATAGGTAGGATGATCAAGAATGGGTCAGCGACAGTCGAGATACATGATTGTATCGCTGTCCTTTGTCATTTGTCATTTGTCCTTCATCTTACGGGTAAGGATTAGTGTAGAGAGGTTCCCTGGCATCTGTCTATAGGGTTGATTGGGGAGACTGGAGAGTGACAGGTGTCTGGCAATTAACCGGGGGCGATGCCCACCCTACTACATCGGCAAGGTTAAAATTGTGGGTAAAATTTTTCTGGATAGCTACTCTCATAAGGGTTTGGCGAAAATACTTGACCAACGTTTTAACCTTGCCAGTGTACTACGGTATATCAAGGATTGCGGCGTATGGAGACATTAGTGTGGCAGGAAATGAAAAAGCTATATGCGAGTTTCTCTTCTCAAATATGGGACGCATAAATCTCAAGCACATTGGTATACTTCGACAAATAGGAATTCCTGACAAAAACTATACCGATTATCGTCTAGCAGAATCTCTAAGTGATATAGCAACCCTATCAACAACAGATTCGAGGAAAAAAGCAGATGTTTATCTGAATGGCAAAGGGGTTTCCATCAAACAAGCCGGGAGTTCATTTTCATTTAATCGTTTACAGAGAGCTAATCTGATTCAAGTCTATTCACGGTTAGGATTAACTGCTCCTCAGACAATCTTAACTCAGCTTGATCAAGAAATTCACCGATTCCATCAAGGACTCCTTTCAAGCAGAGATCGTCCTTGGCATGATTTTTTCTCGGAAAATGATTTCAAAACAATTTTGAAATTTTTAATGATGTTAGGGAGTCCTAATTTAGGGATGTCACAACACCTAGCCGAATTAATTTTAGAAGCGCCAGCCACTCAGATTAGTCAAGATACTATCAAAATTTATTCTTTTGATGAGTATTTCAATCGTTACAAGGAAAAATTACACATAGCCATCAGGCGACAATGGATAGGACAAAAAAGTAAGAGCGAACATGGAAGAGCTATTAGTCTTGCAAAAAAGCCAGATAACTTGCCTTGGCTTTTTGACGACGTAGTTGGAATTCCAAGAGGAGGATGGAGAAATGATATTGATGAAGCCGATAGGAAAACCGTCTATTTTTTAATGATTGAAAAGAAAAAATAGGTGGCGCGATAAAAATATAACGCTTAACTAAGATGTTGTTATGGGGTGAAGTTTTATCTGGTTTAGCTTTTTTTGAGGATCGGCGGCTAATAAATCTTGGTATATACTTTTGGCTAAAGCATAGCTTAAATTGACTGGAACAGCATTACCAATCATTTTGTACCCAGCAGCTAATCGTTCATAGTAAAAAATAAAGTCATCATTAAATGTTTGAATCCTAGCACATTCTCGAACTGATAAACGTTGGTAAGGATTGGGTGATTTAGGGTCAAACATCCATTGATCCTTTCCGATATGAATCATTTTATTTGCCTGGGGATGGATTGGTGCATGACGACCACCTGCCTGAATGGTAAATGATGGTTCATTCCAGGAACGAACACGGTTACGAGACATATAAATACTGGAGAATCCGCCAACCATATATTCATGATTGGCAACAAGACAGTCTTCCCCTCGGGTCTTGTTATTGCTCAATGCCGGGATTGCTGATTCTCGCAAATTCCATAAGGCATCTCGTAAGGTAAGAATACGAGATACAGGCACTAAAGCGTCAAAATTGAAGCATTTATTCAAGTTGATATGATAACCAATAAAAATAACTCGCTTTCTATCTTGAGGCACATTATAATGCCGAGCATTCAAAAGTTTGTAGGAAATGACATAGCCAGCTTCCTCAAAGGCTGCAATAATGTTCTGTAATGCCTTTTCGTGCTTTTTGTGAAGCATTCCTGAAACATTTTCCGCCAAGAAAAAGCGAGGTTGCTTGTCTTTCAAAATCCGGATATACTCTAAAAATAATCTGCCGCGATCGTCATTGAATCCCTTTTGGGTACCTGCCTCACTCCAACTTTGGCAGGGAGGTCCGCCAATAATCCCGAAGCAGTCTGGAATTTCCGCAGAAGAAACCTGTCGAATATCACGCCGATCAAGAAACGTATCTGGATGATTACTTTGATAGGTTTGCCACATATCTTTGTCATATTCATTTGCCCATATCACCTTAAAACCTGCTTGACGAAAACCCATATCTAGCCCCCCACAGCCTGAAAATAGAGAGACTATCGATTTTTCCCTTAACGTTCCATTGGTGTCTAAGTTTTGCTTGTCCATCTTGACGCTTTACATCCTGTAAAAGATTTGAGAAGCCTTTGCTTAAGCATTAACTATTTAATTAGCTAATTATCGTTTTGTCAATATAGCTGTTTAGCTGGGGTACAATTTGCTTAACGTGACTTACTCAATCACTGGGCTAATGGCACAGACGCAAAGAAAGCCGGTATACGTGAAACCAGAACATCATGAAATTTTAAGACGCATTGCTTTTGAGCAACGTTGCAACATTTCGGATGTGTTAGATGCTGTTTTGGAACAAGCAGACTGGGAAACAATAACGCAAGAGGCGAGAAATAAGCCTGTAGAGCGATCAATGAAACGGGGAGGAACCGATCAATGACAATATTCATGACTGACTAATGAACTTGCCAATCGTCTATCACCCCGACTACGTTACCCCCCTTCCAGCCGGACATCGCTTTCCTATGTCCAAATTCGGCAAACTCTGTGAACTCCTCCTCGCCGATAATATTGCCACTCCTGAACAAATCTACACTCCCAACACCCCACCCACAGAATGGATTCAACTGATCCACACCCCTGACTACATCCAAGCCTACTGTAACGGCACACTTGACCCGAAAGCCCAGCGCCGGATTGGATTACCCTGGAGTCCCGGCTTGGTTAAGCGAACTTGTACGGCGGTTGGGGGTACAATCCTGACGGCTCAACTTGCCCTGACTCATGGTATTGCTTGTAATACGGCGGGAGGAACTCATCATGCTTTTCCCAGCTACGGATCAGGCTTTTGTATCTTTAATGACCTCGCGATCGCGACTCGTGTCCTCCAGACTCTGGGATTAGTCAAAAAAATCCTAATTCTTGATCTGGATGTTCACCAAGGAGATGGTACGGCGTTTATTTTCCAAAATGACCCCACTGTATTTACCTTCTCCATGCACTGTGAGGTCAATTTCCCCGCCACTAAACAAAAAAGTGATCTTGACATTCCCCTCCCTATGGGCATGGATGATGATGCTTACCTGCAAACCTTAGCCCACTATCTCCCCGATATTTTGTCTGAAGTTCAGCCTGACTTAATTCTATATGATGCCGGAGTGGACACCCACGCCTGCGATCGCTTTGGGAAGCTAGCACTTACAGATACTGGAATTTACCGCCGTGAAATGCAGGTACTCAGCACCTGTATTGCATCAGGCTATCCTGTTGCTAGTGTGATTGGGGGCGGCTATGGAGATGACCTGAAGGCATTAATCTACCGTCACTCTCTCCTCCATCGTGCCGCTAACGATGTTTATCGTCATCTAGTGTGAAGGGAACAGACGTAGGGTGGGCAATGCCCACCTTTCATACGGGTGAGCCGAGCGCCTAGTAGTTTAGAATTTATAATCAATCTCTCGGCACTGATACACTTGAAGAGTCAAGAGGTTGCTCTACCCAGCTCTAGGAGATACTGTGCTGCTATCAAAAGGCTTTGAAATTGAGATGTATACTGGCACTCCCCAAGGGGAAATTGTCGGTCTTTCTGATCAGATTGTGGCATCCTTGGATGGATTCATGCGGGAACCCGACAGTCGCAATGTCGAGTATACCACCGCTCCTCTATGCTGCTATGACCGCCTTTTATGTGCATTGGTACGCCCGCGTCAGCAACTACGTGCTTATCTGAAAACCCTGGGAAACTACACCCTAATTCCCGGAAGTACCCTTTCTCTAGGGAGGAGCGATCGCTTCTACCGGTCTGACCCGCAAAACCCTTATCATGACTACATTGAGCAAACCTACGGTAGTAATGTTGTCACCGCCAGTGTTCATATCAATGTGGGCATTTCTGACCCAGAACGGCTGATGCAAGCCTGCCGTCTGGTACGAGTAGAAGCACCCTTATACCTGGCGTTAAGCGCATCGTCTCCCTTTCTCGACGGAAAAGCGACAGGGTATCACTCCACTCGCTGGGGGATTTTTCCCCAAACCCCTTCTCAGGTTCCCCTCTTTGAAAGCCATGCTCACTTTATTGAGTGGACCCAAGCCCAACTGGCGGCGGGAACGATGTGTAACGTGCGCCATCTTTGGTCATCGGTTCGACCCAATGGCAATCGACGCCCTTATGATTTAAATCGTCTGGAATTGAGAATTTGTGATTTAATCGTTGATCCGATTGCCCTGCTTGCGGTAACAGCCTTACTGGAAGCCCGTTTGACCCAGCTTTTAAATGATCCGAGTCTTGACCCTCTCTACGGAAGTCAAGGATCGACTCGCACTGCTGAGTTAGTCGCCCTCACCGAAGCGAATGAAATGGCGGTTGCCCGTTCGAGTTTGGATGCCCAACTCACCCATTGGCAGGATGGCAGAATGATTTCGGCAAGGGAATGGATTGATGAACTGTATCAAGAGGTTTTACCCATTGCCAAAGCTAAAGGCTTCAGTTGCTTCCTCTCGCCCCTGAAAAAGATTCTCCGCCAAGGGAATACAGCAGAGCAGTGGTTACAACTTCAATCCGTTGGCTTTGACACTCCGCAAATTCTCAACAGAGCCATTCAAGACATGGCGGAACAAGAAAAAGAACTTGAAGACAAGTTATGTCAAGCTTTGGTAGCTTAGTAAGTAGGAGGGATGATTTGTCAAGAGTGATCGGGCTAAAAATTAAAATATCTAATCAGCTTCTTCCCAAAACTTGATATTAAAAAAACATATAATATCAAGATTTCCAATGGGTCTGAGCCAATTCAGGCAACATTCATGAACGTTTAGGGTAGAACTGAAAAGAGGTTTGAGTTTTTATGCTGAGGGTTGTCTTAGTTTACCCCCAAATTCCGCCCAATACGGGCAATGTCGCCCGTACCTGTGCCGCCACAGATACGGAGTTGCACCTCGTCGGACCCTTGGGGTTTGAAATTAGCGATCGCTACCTCAAACGAGCTGGACTTGACTATTGGCCCTATGTCAAGTTGCACTACCACCAAACGTGGGAGGTATTTAATCAGGTTTACCAACAGCTGGGAGGGCGATGGATTGGTTTCAGCACTTCTGGGCAATACAGTTATGTTCAATTTCCATTTCAACCCAATGACTGGCTTTTATTTGGCAGCGAAACCCAAGGACTGCCCCAGTCAGTTTTAAGGCGTTGTGACGCAACTGTGTTTATTCCCATGACACAACCCGGTGTTCGCAGTTTGAATCTTTCCGTCAGTGCTGCTTTGGGTTTATTTGAAGCACGGCGTCAACTGGGATACCTGATAAGTGAAAGAACATTGCCTGATAACGTTTAAGTATTTAAAGCAAAAAAATTAGACCTTCAGCAGGTGCTAATTCCGGAAACTTGGCTCTACCTGAAGCGTTGAACTGTAGGACGGAATACTACATGTATGTAGATTGGCGTATATATAAATTTATTTAATCTGATCAAGATTTAATGAAAATTAATTAAAATTTAACAAGTTCCACCTTTGTGCAGAGGGCATTTTCTTCATTTATCTCTGTCAAAAAATTAATGGCGCTGAATTCAGCTATCTAGAATACGGAAAATCCACTCCTTTGATAAGAAATTTATATAAAAAAGATTCCCGCCCAATCGAGGCGGATTGATAGATTTTAATCATCCCAAGCAGGTTGATCCCAGGTAGCCCAAAGCCAAGACCCGCAAGAGAAAGCGCCGTTTTATCCGATGTGACATTACCGATAACAGCGTTTCTACCCCAGGCAAGCTTGGGTAGACTGTACGGTTGTTCTTTACCAAAAATTCACGTAAAGTGCCGTCTGTAATCGTTAACTGCTAAACTATCGGTTGCTAGACTATGAGCTTGAGCTCTATTCAGTTGCTAAATTCTGCGATCACCGGATATTCTGGAAGGCTAACTAACACCAAACCCGCTTATGAGGAAAGGAAAGCAGGGCTAGCCCTCTTCCGGAGAAAAGCCTGTCAAGTCTGTATGTTCTATGCACAGGTTCTTGGCAAAAACCGCCCGACTATCAACCGCGTCTTTTAGAGGGTTAAGTATCAAACTCAACTATATTGTTCTAGAGACAGCGAGTTATGGCTTCATGAAGGGTGAATCGAGCGGTGATCGTCAACAACGAGAAATTTATCCAGTCAGATGAGCTTGTCTAAATCAAAAAAGCAGGGTACTCTTGCCTAAGTATGTTTACTGTCCGTGATCTAAATCACATTTTTGGGTGAGAACCCTCATTGACTGGGAAAAATCATTTAGGAACTGTTAAGTGCTCGTCACACACTAGGAGGTCGTTTTTGAAACGGACATTTACGCAGAAGGTTAAACAGGTTCCTTCGTGTGCAGCCAACTCCGCCCACTCCTTTGAGGCGTTATTGAAGCTTTCTGAGGAGAAGCCGTCAGTCGGCGCAACGATTCCGACCGAAGGCAACCGCAGAGCTAGGACTTCTGCTGCCATGATTGGGTTGGCAATTTCCATGGGAGCTTCCAGCTTGTTGTTACCGCAACAAAGTGATGAAGCTCTAGCCGTTGAACCCATTGCCTCTGAGCCAACGCTGACAACTCTGCCTGTTGGCGTGAGTTCGCCTGCGTCTGTGCCAACAGAAAGCCAACCAGACGTTGCCACACTCTCGAAACCGCCGCAAGCTAAACCTGCCCCCGCCCCAGCCCCATCACCAGCCCTTTCCACACCTGTGGTGAAACACAAGGTACAGGAAGGACAAACGCTATGGGAGGTCTCGCAAACGTACCAGGTAGCTCCAGAAGCGATCGCGGCGTCGAATCCTGTCCAACCCAATGCCAATCTGTCAGTTGGACAGCAGCTAAAAATCCCGACAGTGAACGGTATCGTTCACGAGGCTAAACCGGGTGAAACCGTCGAATCCGTATCCAAATCTTACGGTGTCGAGCCAAACCGATTACGGAACTCGAGCAGAGTATCCACAGCCGGTCAGCTCAAAACCGGTGAATCGGTCATCGTTCCCGGTCAAGTCGATGACCTGCTTAAAGCGAGACAAAACGTTGCTCTTGATGATTTAAAACACAAACGGAACCGCTTAAATAGCAGTCTGGCGGAGTTGAGGTCTGAGGAGTCCATCAACCAATCAACAACAGCAGCAACGCCATCAGCGTCAGCAACCCCTTTCCCGACGGCAGAACGGAGACTCGATACCCCAGCGTCAACCGCGACGAATTCCAGCACTCCTATTGGTATCCCGGTTCCTACTCCGGAAATTGCGGCATCGCCGACTGTAGACTCAAAGTCGGTCTATCAACCTCAATCTCCCGTAGTTATTCCCGTTCCTACACCAGAAATTGCCGCATCACCGACGGTGGAGTCTCTAGGAGTCAATCCGTACCAGTCACCTGTGGTGATTCCGGTGCCCACTCCGGACCGAGAAGCCGCATCAAGTTCAAAATCAAGAGCTACCAGCCTCTCTGAGTCGTCTGTGGTGATTCCGGTTCCCACTCCAGATACAGCGGCGTCTCTGGCTGTGGAGGACAATACACCGAAGCCATCACCATCATCCGTGGTGATTCCGGTTCCCACCCCAAGTCCAGCCCATTTGACCTCACAAGAGCCATCGGAAGACCAAAAACCGATCACCTTCCCCAATACAAGGCTCGAACCCGTCACAACGCCAGAAATCACGGCTCAACCCCCAACACCGCAGCCAGTGGTGATGGAAACGGTGGTGGCGAATAGAGCGGCGACGAGTACTTACGAGGTAAAACCTGGAGATACGATAGACGCGATCGCTCGTCGCTATGGTTTATCCCGTTCTGAATTAATTCAAGCGAATGGCTTAAATAATCCCAACCTGATTCGAGTCAATCAACAGCTCGCAATTCCCACGACGGCATCAGCTGAGTTATCCGAGCAAAGAGTAACATTTTTACCGGGTATTAAAGAGCAATCAAACAATTTTGTTACTCCCTCAGCACCAGCCGAGGTTGAAGCACCCAGAGTCGTTGTTCCAACTACAACAACGTCCGCCTCACCAATTATCCCAACAGCACCAACATTTCCACCCCCAACCGCTTCATCAACTGTTCTCGCCCAATCATCCGTTGGCGAAAACGCCCCAGCTAATACCCCTATCGCCTTAGATGCGAAGCGGAATCAGTCCGCTAATACTGGGGAAAACCCCTACGTTGAGCGTTTGAGGGCTGATATTCTCAGAATGCGGGCAGAATATCGTCATCAGCAAGCCACAGAACCGACCAGTTCACCCAGCAATGTGGTTGTTCCGGCTGTGCCAGTTGCGCCGAGTTTAGCTGAGCAATCAACACCCGCTAGGGTCAATCCGGAATTCAATCCGCAGCGGTATGAACAGGAAACTCAAACCGCTTCAGTTCCCATCGCCGTACCGCCACCTGCGGCAACCCCATCTGAACCGAAGGAGCAAATCTTAGCCGCCGCCCCAGCCCCAGCAGAAAGTTATAACCCGATGCTGCAAACCCCGGTGGGAACAACGGTTGCACCTCAACTGCCTCCTCTGTCTGCTCCGGATATGTACTTGCCGGATAGCCCTGCCCCATTTAATGGCTATATTTGGCCCAGCAAGGGAGTTTTAACCTCTGGCTACGGTAGGCGTTGGGGACGCATGCACAGGGGTATTGATATTGCGGCTCCTATTGGTACACCTATTGTGGCAGCTGCCCCTGGTGTTGTCGTCACCGCTGGTTGGAATTCCGGTGGCTACGGCAAATTGGTGGAAATCAAACATCCGGATGGCAGCTTGACCCTCTATGCCCATAACAATCGAATTTTGGTGCGTCGGGGTCAAGAGGTAGACCAAGGGCAACAAATTTCGGAAATGGGTAGTACTGGCTACAGTACCGGTCCTCATTTGCACTTTGAGGTTCATCCATCGGGACGCGGAGCCGTTAACCCAATGGCTTATCTACCCAAGAATCGGTAGTTGATTCTCCCAGCGACACAAGTGTGTAGAGGCGTTGCCTGCAACGTCTCTTCTGGCGTGACACCGCTCAAATTGTGGAATAGATTGTAGGTTGAGTTGACGCAAGGAAATCCAAATGTCATGCCACTACCGGATTGATACATCTATCGTGGATAGATGCTAGAAAAGATGCTTGTGTTCACGTAAGCTTTATGCTAAATTAAGGAGGCTGTCAAAAAAAACGGCTCAGTAGCTCAGTGGTTAGAGCAGGGGACTCATAAGCCCAAGGTCGCAGGTTCAAATCCCGCCTGAGCCATTCATCTAAATCGGCAATTAATCTCACTGCTATAATGTTCGAGTTAGCGGTGAAATTAATTGCCAGTGTTAAAACCTTATCTGAACCTGGTAAGAAGAAACAACTAACCAAAAAAAACTACTAGCTGGAAAGATGGGAATAGTGATTGATTTCTTTTCTTATTAAAGGATAGATGACAAATGACTAATAAATTTCCGCCTCAAGCTGACTCAGTGGCACAAAACACTCTTGAGGCAAAAGAATCGGTTTAGCCCGAAAAATTAACTTCCCACGATAGCTAAATCGGTCAATTGCCACACCAGTAGGGCGTTGGGTCAGATGAGGATGGACTTCATAATAGGTATGGTATATCTGCCGAGCGGCTCTGAGGAGACCCGGGTCTAACAACATCGGTAGCCCTGTCCGAGTTTCTGTATAGTCTCCTTGCCGTTGCTGTGATGTGTATACCACCCGCCTAACCCTATTGTTTAATTCATCAACATGATTCTTGTCGGACGTTTCGTTGAATCAGAGTAGCTGCGCTCCTGTTTGACTTAACTTATGGCTGTTTGAGTATCTCAATCAAAGCATGTCCCATTTCCTGGCAACCGACAAGGGTCATTCCTGCTGACATAATATCCCCTGTACGGTTACCTTTATCTAAAACTTTCAGAACTGCCTGCTCAATCTGGTCAGCCGCCGTTGGTTGATTTAACCCATAGCGTAGCATCATTGCGGCACTCAACACTTGAGCCAAGGGATTTGCTTTATTTTGAAGAGCAATATCCGGTGCGGAACCGTGAACGGGTTCAAAAACGCCGGGTCCTTTTTCCCCTAAACTGGCAGATGGTAACATGCCAATACTGCCGGTGAGCATTGCAGCGGCGTCTGAGAGGATATCTCCGAATAAATTCCCCGTGACAATCGTATCAAACTGCTTAGGATCTCGAACTAACTGCATGGCAGCATTGTCAACATACAGATGAGATAACTCCACATCCGGATACTCAGTCGCTAATTGGGTGATGCGATCGCGCCATAATTGAGATACCTCTAGAACATTGGCTTTATCAACCGAACAGAGTTTACCCTGGCGTTTGCGAGCGGTTTCAAATGCCACTCGTCCAATTCGGTCAATTTCGGCTTCTGTATACGCCATCGTATTCACACCGCGCTTTTCCCCGGTAACGCTGGTAAAGATTCCCTTCGGCTGACCGAAATAAACCCCACCTGTCAGTTCTCGCACCACCATAATATCCACCCCTTCAACCACCTCCCGTTTCAAAGTTGAAGCATCAATGAGTTGGGGTAATATGGTGGCAGGTCGTAAATTGGCAAATAAACCCAATCCTGCTCGTAATCCCAACAAACCCGTTTCGGGGCGTTGATGGCGCGGCAGGTTATCCCATTGATAACCACCGATAGCAGCCAGTAAAACGGCATCGCTATGGCGGCATTTTTCCAGGGTGTCAGCCGGTAGGGGTTCACCGGTAGCGTCAATCGCCGCCCCCCCCATCAAGGCTTCCGTGAATTCAAAGCTAAGATTTAACTGTTCGCCAATTACGTTTAACACATCTACCGCGACTGCCATAATTTCTGGACCGATGCCATCACCAGGCAAAAGGGTAATACGGTAGTGCTGCTGTGCCATAACTTACGTGTAATCCTGTGGACAATCTGAAAAAGTGGACGCCTGAACCATGCAACTTGACCAGGCAGTCTCTTATGATAACGGCTAATTGCCCCCCCTGACCGGAATCGGTTTCAATTTTTTAATTTCGTTGGGAAAATGGGGATTGGGGAAGAGGTGAGGAGGATAAGAACGATTTTCTGGATGAAATTTTGAGCATGACTCATAGATAGTGAACTCGAAGGCGCATCCGATTCATCCAGATTAAACACGATAGGTTTTACTAGAGGGAGACTCACATTACGATGGCACTGAATTTAGTTAACCAACTAGGGGAATGGAATCCCCAGTTGTTTCGAGAAATTAAAGGGCGGCTTAAACCCCGCAATATCTTAATTGCCGTAGCCATGTCTTTTTTGGGACAGTTACTGCTACTGATTGGTTTTGCCGGTGAATTACCCGTAGTTGAGGAGGAAAAGATTGGTTACAGCCGTTATTGTACAGGTGTGACTCAGGAATATTCTTCTCCAACCTGTCTATCCGATGGCTTGGGTGGGTTTGTGATCAATTGGTCACTCTGGTGGCAAGATGTATTTGTTTGGCTTAGCCTAATCGGTATTTTTGCCCTTTTAGTCGTTGGCATCTATATGCTGATTAGTGATTTGTTTCAGGAAGAAAGTCGCGGTACCCTCAATTTTCTACGTTTGACTCCGGGTTCAACACTGAATATTTTAGGGGGCAAATTATTGGGAGTTCCCCTGTTACTTTATCTAGTCGCTGCCCTCGCCTTGCCCTTGCATCTGGTGTCGGGTTTGGCGGGTCACATTGGTTTGAGTCAGATTCTAGCGTTCTACACGGTTCTGGGTGTCAGTTGCCTATTCTTTTTCAGTGGGGCGTTACTATTTGGCTTAGTCGGTAATGGGTTGGGCGGTTTTCAACCTTGGTTGGGTAGTGGCGGAATGCTCATATTCCTGTCGATTATCACCAGCATGGTTCATCACGGGGATATGAGTAACACCCCCATGGATTGGCTGACCTTATTTAATCCGGCAATTTTTTTACCGTACCTGATTGAGTCGAGTTCTCTAGATGCGGTTAATACTTATCCAAACGGTGATTTTGGGGATTTGGGTTGGTTTTATCTCCCCATCGGTAAGACAATGTGGGCGATGGCTGGATTTGCCATTCTCAATTGTGGTTTATGGAGTTACTGGATTTGGCAGGGGTTAAATCGCCGTTTTCACAACCCTACGGCTACCTTACTGAGTAAGCGACAAAGTTATCGGTTAACGGTTTGCTTTGAAGTGATGATTCTCGGATTTGCACTAAATCCTGATGTAAACAATTCGAGAAATTATGCCAGAGGGTTGTTTGAGAATTTTGAATTCCTACTGGTGTTTAATCTGATCCTGTTTTTAGGACTAATCGCGGCGTTGAGTCCCCATCGTCAGACGATGCAAGATTGGGCGCGTTACCGTCACGCCAAACGCTCATCGCGCCAAGCTGGGATTATGGCAGACTTAATCTGGGGCAAAACCAGTCCCGCCCCTGTAGCGATTCTGTTGAATTTAGCGATCGCGTCTGCTATGTTACTGCCATGGATTCTGCTGTGGTCTCCCAGTGAATACAAGACACCGGCGATTTTGGGGCTATTGGTAACCGCCAGTCTCATCGTTTTCTATGCTTCAATTGGACAGCTTATGCTGTTGCTGAAAACGCCAAAGCGGGCAGTTTGGGCAGCAACGGTGGTGGGTGGAATCATTATTTTACCGCCCATCATTTTCGGCTTTTTGTCCATGTCCCCGTCGGTAGAACCTACGCTATGGCTATTTTCGGCGTTTCCTTGGGCTAGCATCCAATATGCAGCGGGAACCTCAGTCTTAGTCGCTCTCGTTGGTCAATCCCTGGCATTAGTCTTGTTGAATCTTCAACTGACGCGACAGTTGAGAAAAGCGGGTGAGTCTTCGACTAAAGCCTTACTGTCTGGGCGGATGCCCTTAGAGATTCAGTAATAGAATCATCATTGTAGAGACGTAGCCTGCTACGTCTCTACAAAGTTAGGACAAAGAAGGCATTGTTTCACTCCCTTTTTCCATAATAAATTCTAGCAACCAAAAACAAACTACCGTTAAACCTGTCAACAATGTACCCGTGGCAAAACAAACACTATATCCAAAACTCGCCGCTAAATAGCCGCTGACTAGAGAACCCAAAATCGTTGCTACCCCAATAATTGAATTATAGACTCCCAGCGCCATTCCCTCCTCACCTTTAGTCGCCAGCCTTGCTACTGATAGGGTACTAGCCACATTAATCACAGCCCAAGTCAAACCCGTGAACAGATGGGCAAATCCAATAATGACTAAACTCATTGGTGTTGGCTTTAAAAGTGCCAGGATGGTAAAAATCATAAAAATTCCCACTCGCACGGCTGTTACCCAAGTCAGCAATCTAATACTGTCATGTTTTTGGGCGAACTGACCGATTGGAAAATATAAAAATGCCTCAATCAACGCCTTGCCAAAAACAATTAAAAAAATCAAAGAATTTGTTGCTCCCAAAACCTCAGCCAGAAAAATGGGGAAGGCGAGATAGACAATTTGAATCGCGAGGAACAATAGAGCCGAACAAATGTAATAAAGATTCAGGGGACTATATATCTGCTGCTGTATCTGAGTTAGCCACTCTGGACGCAGGATAAAGTAAATCATTCGGGATGGGTAAAACAGCACTCCCCGTTCAATAACAGCGACAGAGAGTCGTCCCAGTAATAATGGACTAAATGAGCGAGTTGAACGAACCTGCTGGGGTTCTTGCACCCACATTAAACAGAGAATCAAACTGAGTAAGCTTACCCCAGCGGCAAAAACAAATAAACTTCGCATAGCTGAGACAGACCCCCACAAATCAGAGAAAACTTCTTGCCAAATTCCTCCTCCAATTAAAGCGATAACAAAACTCCAACTCCCAATCAGATAAAAACGACCTAATGATTGAGACCATTGTTTTTCTGGAACAGTTTCTAGTAATAGAGCAGTTGATACAGGAATAATGGCTGCCATCAAAAATCCTGCCACTATACTGCATTGCTGCACTTGGATGAGATTATCGGCTACACTAATTAACCCCATACACAGAGAAAATCCGACATATCCTAGAATCAAAAAAGGGCGGCGGGAGCCTAATTGGTCTGAGAGATTGCCCCAAAGGATAAAAGCAACCACACCAGCCAGAGAGACTAAGGAACTGGTTTTACCTACATCTGTGATACTCCCACCAACGACTTGCACGATAAACAGGGAAAGCAGGTTAATGAAAAAGCATTCCCCGATTTTGTAAGGAATTAAGTGAAAAAACCAAAGCGGAGTTGAAGATAAAAAATTGATTTTAAGCATGAGGTTCGGCAAAGAGTACGAATGAAGATTTAAGGTGGTTAATCAGTTTAGTGGTAACGTCACTAACGGCTAATCCAGCAACAGTACGACGGCTTAGTGAGCGCAAAATCACCATGTCAACCGACTGAGAAGCATTGAGAATCACCATCGCCACATCCTCGTGACGAATGACTTTAATCGAGGAACTGACCTGTGGTCCTGCACTACAGAGGACATGAGACAACTCAGACTCAAGTGAAGCAATTTCCTCAGATGTTGTTTGTGAGGGACAAACATGCAATAACGTTACCGAACCTTGATTGGTATCCGCCAGCAGTTGGGCAAATCGCACGGTTCGCACTGTTTGTGGTGTGAAGTTCTTTACCGGCACTAAAAGGCGGCGTATTTTTATTGGCTCATCTAATAGCCGCATCACAGCAACCGGACAGTGGGATGACCAAAAAACACTATCAATGATAGTGCCAAACAAACGCGCCCGTAAGCCGGTATTTTCGCTCCAGCCCATGACAATTAAACGGGCGTCTTGTTCTCGGGCAGTACGAATAATTCCCCGCGCCACATCATCCTCAATTCGTAGTGCGGGTTTCGCCTCAACCTTAAACTCAGAACTAATTTGTTTAGCACGTACCAAAAGCCGCCGACTTTGCCCCAGAGTGATTTGCATCTGGGGTTCATCCATCTGAAGTTGATCCTGGGCAATGGATAAGGGTACAATCTGACCCGATTCATGACGTGCCAATAATGCAGCCATTTCAATTAAAAAGCGCTCCGTCAGAGGGTTGCTAATCGGCACAACTACGGTAAAATCAGAGCGATCGCGCTCAAACTGCTCGTCCAGGACTCGGTGTTCGGCTCGACTTTCCCACCAAAGCACCGATTGGCTAATCTCAGGACTGGGCTTGGGTAGAGGTAGCTGGGGAGCAAATTTTGCGGTTAACACCGGACCGAGAACAGAGGTTACCAGCATTAAAACGATGACACTGTTAAACACCGCCTCACTCAGCAACCCCACCTGCAAACCAGCCAAAGCAGCGGCTAATGTCGCCGCCACCTGAGGCAAAGACAGGGACCACATCACCATCATCTCGTTCCAGCGATAGTGATATAGGACTTTCGCGAGGAAGGCGGCGAGAAATTTACTACCAATTAATCCGGCTAAAATAGCTACAGTGAGTCCGAAACTGCTCCTCAGGGTTTCCAGGAATACGGGTAAATTGAGCATTAAGCCCATACCGACGAAGAAAAAGGGAATAAATAAGACACTACCCACAAACTCCACTTTCTCTTTCACCGGAGAGCGCCCCACCACATCATTCACGGCTAAACCGACTAAAAAAGCCCCGACAATTTGCTCGATATGAATAATTTGCGCTCCCACTGAAGCGAGAAACACTGCCAGCAAAACAAAGAGAAATTGATTACCTTGATCATTACCAGTACGGCGAAAATACTGTTTTCCTGCCCAATCAAAGCCAAACAAAACAATTGCCGCATAGATAGCTAGTGAGCCAAGCTGCACGCTCAGGGTATAGAGGGAGAATTCTCCGGCGTGAATCGATACACAAATGGCTAATACGAGCAGCGCACTGATATCTGTAAAGATTGTTGCACCAATAGTGACGATGACGGGTTCAGTTTCAACTAAACCTAGACGCTGGACAATCGGATACCCTAATAGGGTATGGGAGGCAAATAGAGAACCAATGAGTATCGAAGCGTTTAGACCAAAACCAAATAGTTGCCCAATTAGGGTACCGACAATCAGCGGCACAATGAATGTGGCAAAACCAAACCCTAAAGAGCGATTTTTCTTTTTGCGAAACTGTTCTAAGTCAATTTCTAATCCAGCCACGAACATCAAATAGATTTTGCCGATGTCCGATAGTAGATGTATGGTTTCGCTTTCAGCACTCAGTAGCCCTAACCCATGCTCACCTAGCACTACCCCCGCCACCAGCAAACCCACTAATCCGGGCAATCGTAAGCGCTCAAAAATTGGCGGAATTGCCGAAATTACTAATAAGAGAATAGTAAACGATACAAGTGGGCTATCAGGAAGCCATGTTCGTACTAATTCCATCTGATCATCCTGGTTTAGATAAAGGTGAAAGACTTTACTGTTTTCAGCGAGAACCGCTATTCAGCCAGAAATAACTAGACGTTCCACCGGAACGTCTCTACTACTGCTATTAATGGACTTACGCTCTAGATTTAGGCTGGAATTAATAGAAATGCTATAGATTTTATGCGGCTCATTTACAGTGAGAACAAGCCCCATAAAACTTATCTAAATTGGCTATTGGCTTGGTGGCAAATTCCTGACTCTTCGTTGCTCAGAGCGAATTTTTGGGAGACAACAATTTGTAGCGAAGCTGCCAAGCTAATCCAATATCTGTTCTGAGCGATAGAGCACCTGAATACCAGACGCGAAAGTTTCTGTTACTTCCGCTCTACCCTAACTAATACGACGTCTCCTTTGAAATTAGATGAGGAATATAAATTTCTATATCCCTAAGTATACATCTTCTTGACCCAACGCGCTGAAGAGTCAGGTATGGCGCGTAAAGTAAATATGTAGGGGCGGGTTCAGGATCACAAGCTGATGCCAGACAATGCCGCGATCGCTCCACGTTCACTCTCACCCGCTTTGGCTACAGCTTACACCTGTGCCAGTCTAGCTCTAGCCACACGCACCTGGTTCTCGGCTTTTTGCAGGGATGCTGGTAACGCGATCGCGCTTATCTAAAATCGCAATAACCTGTCCCCTTGGACGCGATCGCATATTGACATCCTCACCGCCCTACAAGGATGGCGATTCCTCACCACGCCGTAGGGGTTTGGTTACCAAACCCCTACTGGTCTAATTTAGTTAATGGTGGCTGGGGGTGAATCGCCACAACCTTAGGGTAAGCTGATCAAGCTAGATGCTGCTTATTCTTTGTGTCAAGCTTGATTGAGATACTCTGACCTTGACCCAGTTTGCCAAGCTCGCAGCTCAACGATTATTCTGCCTATGGTGACTCTACCAATGGAAGCAAAATAATTTTTTTTAGACTAAAGACCCAACTTTAAACTTATGCCAACGTTTCGTGATTTTGTCGCTCTAGGTGTGGGGACTGCGATCGCTCTGATCTATACAAAACCAAGCGCCTCTCAAGATTTCCCGTCGCCGCTTAGCTTTCAACGTCAAGCCCCGACTCATCAAAGTGATGGGGTGACACACAGAAGATTGACAGACGTTGAGTCCCAATCGAGTGAGGAGAACTTACTCGTAGATGCAGAGGATCACTCCATTCCCACCGTTAATTCTCCTGTGAACACGATAGAGGAGCCAACTCCCGCAAACAGAAGTGAATCCTTGACCTCTGCAAGTGAACCCGTAACCTCTGAAACTGAAAATTCCCCCAATCCCTCAGAACTTGCTCAAGACTCTAGTAACAGACGGGTTACCCAAGAGCCAGACAGCTTGATTGTTCAATCCCCTGAAGCTATCCCCTCCCTACCCACTCTGGAAGAACCAGAAACACCCTCACCCGACTTTCTCACGCCAAATATCGAACCTTTGCCGATACCGTCTACCACCCCTGATCTACCGATATTAGAATTACTCAATCCCAGTGCCAATCCATTGCTGTTTCCCACCAAACCAGAAGAAGTCCAAGTGCAAACGACTCAGCCAATTACCCTAGAACAGGCAATAGAATTGGCACGGCGAAACAATCAACAGTTACAAATTGCTAGATTCCAGTTAGAACGAGCGGAGTTTGCCCTGCAAGAAGCCCTAGCTGCCGAGTTTCCATCGATTAGCGCCATTGCCGAATTTATCCGCACTGAGTCGGAACAACGGCTACTAGATCAAACTAACCAAAGTATCACATCGACAAACTTTGAGAGCCGACTGGAATTAAATTATGCCGCCTATACGGCGGGGCGTCGCCCAGCAGCCATTCAAGCCGCCGAACAACAGGTACGCTTCCAGCAACTGGGTTTAGAAAGCATCCTGGCAGATTTACGACTCAATGTCACCAGCACTTACTACAATTTGCAACAGGCAGATGCCGAAGTCGAAATTAGCCAAGCGGCGGTTAATGATGCGGCTCGCAGTCTACGGGATGCCCAGTTACTCGAACAAGCTGGCTTAGGAACTCGATTTGAAGTGTTGCAGGCGCAGGTGGAACTCGCCAATAATAATCAAGCGTTAACCAACGCCATCAGTCAGCAACGCATTGCCCGCCGCCAAATTGCACAATTGTTGAGTTTAGATCAGCAGGTGGGCATCTCTGCGGCTGATCCCATAAATGTGGCAGGAGATTGGGAAATTTCCTTGGAAGAAAGCATTATTTTGGCGTTGAAAAACCGGGCGGAGTTGGAACAGCAACTGGTACAACGTAATATTAATGAACAACAACAGCGCATTGCCCTAGCGGCGAATAAACCCCAGTTGAATCTATTTGCCCGATATAATATTGCCGCCCAGTTGGATGATAGTGATGGTCCGACTGATGGCTTAACTTTAGGAGCGCAACTCCAGTGGAATTTCTTTGATGGGGGAGCGGCAAAAGCCAGAGCCAGACAAGCCGAAACGGATGTCGCGATCGCGGAATCCGAATTTGCCAATGAGCGTGACCAAATCCGCTTCCAGGTTGAACAAGCTTTTTTTGAGCTAACAGCCAGCCAGGAAAATATTCAAACGGCATCCTTTGCCCTAGAACAGGCACAAGAAAGCTTACGATTGGCACGGTTACGATTTGGTGCTGGGGTGGGTACTCAAACCGATGTCATTAATCAGCAAACGGCGTTAACTCGTGCCAGAGTCAACCTGTTGACAGCAATTCTGGACTACAACCGAGCCCTAGCAGAGCTGCAACGGGCGATTAGTAATCTTCCAAATAGTATTCTTTTTGATTTACCTTGACCTTGGCTAGATCATTTTCAACGTATTCGCGAGAGTCCTCGGTTTCAACTCTCGTAAACCGAGGAGGAATAGCGGGACGCCGGAAGAATGGAGGCGTCCAACATCTCCCTTTTTACGCTACACACAACCCATTATTCCTCCTGATTAACTCGACTTTACTGGGGGCAAATTGCCCAATACGTTTCCAGGTGTAGTCACAAACAGAGATATTTTTGGTATCTTTAGTTTTAGTGAATCCGCCGACGTAGCCAATGTAGATTTTCCCGGCTTTTTCGGCTCTTACTAAGTCACCAACCCTAAGACCAAACGGTGTAATCGTTCCACCCTTACGCTTCCTTATCCCTGACTTGCCCGGGACTTCAAAGTGCAATTGACGGCGGAAAAAGCCGTATTCTTTCCCCCGTTTCACTGCGCCAGGACGGGTAATGATCTTGAATGGGGAGGGAGTGATATTGACGCTGCCAAAGTGGGTGTAACCGCGAGAGTTAAAGCCAGTGAACCGAACATACTTGACGAAATACCCGCAAGCCAACGTCACTCCATCAACTGCGTGGGTCTCCGGTTTGGCTATAGACTTGTTGGTCAAATCCTTCTCTAAACCTAGTTGAGTTCGGAGTTGAGATGTGCCGTTCCCATCTTTTTGCCAACCGTGCCGGACATAGACAGGAGCGATTTTTTCCATCTGGGATATTGCCCAATTCTGCCCAGTCATTACCGGAGAGAAACCTTTGCCCGACTTGGCACGTTTGCGTTTAGTCTGGTCTATGTCGGCTCTAACCCGTTCATACCCTATCCCAGTTACCGGAAATATTGCCGCCAACTCTTTGACTACCCTTAACTCCAACTGCCGTGAGGCTTTGATGGATGGGGGGAGTTTGCACTGTTTGCGGTTATCAAAGCGGCATTGCCGATGGTTACGTTGCTTGAACGGAACATCCCGGTTGATTCTTCTAGAACGTCGAGACCGTCGTAGCATGGCGCGGGTTTTCATCCGCTTTTTAACGCGACCAAATGGAAGAATAAGGTGCAATTGCAGCAGGGTACATTTAGCTGACTGGACACCGACGCCAGAGTATGACTTTCCCGGATCTACTCCGACAGTAATCGGTTGTACTTCCTCTGCCGATGGTTCGATCAGTTGAACGTGATATACACCCAAGTCCGACCATTTCCCAACAGCTTTACCTTCCTTAAGCCACCGTCTAGCCCTAGACGGCTTAGTGGGCATCAGTGGCTTTCCTTCTTTGCTAACTACTGGAACACGATTCATAGAGATAATCCACTCGTGTAAAATGTTTGCGTCTCTTAAGGCATTGGTAAGGGTGTGTCCTGGATTTACCCAGTTTTCAGAGATTCCTGAACCTACATTTAAGCTGAACTAGAGAAGCGTTCAGAAGTGATTATCCCTTACCAACTCATGCCCTATTCATGTACAGACCGTCCATGGAAGGTCTCTACTGGCAGGTTATCTCTGCCAATCCGCGTCTTCAAGAAGTAAGGCGCGGTTCATGAATTATTCTCGCCATTGTTCCACGCCTTACGTCTGGAACAGGCTTCCCTATCTCCCCCAGCCTTTGTACTCTAGGGGACAATTTCGGTAACGACGCGATCGCTGCTAGAGCCACTCCTGACGATCATACTCTGATCCTGTAATTTACCCTCGGCGGTGGCTCCGGTTACGTTAAAAGGGGGATCGACTTGTTTATAAACGACATTCCCTGACGCCTGCATCTTCTGAGTGGGAATGTCCCACCTGACCTGATTGGCGTAGAGTTCGGCTTGGTTGCGACTACCTACACCTTGGACACCTCCCCTTAAATTGGCGACTTCGCTCCCCAAATCTACCTGTCCCTGATTAGCCGTAATGACAACCTTCTCTTGCTGATGGACAATCTGAACAGGCTGATTTGAGCGTACTGTTTCCGCCTGGACGTCCCAGATTGCTTCATTGCTGGATATTAAAACCGGCGGATCAATGGACGTAAGCTGAACATTGTTTTTCAGAATAGCTACTTTGGTGTTTAGGTTATAGTCAGTCTGGTTAGCGACTACGCGATCGGTCACAGTATTATCCTTATACCGTTCAATATGAGTCCGCTGATCCCCAATTAACTTTTTTTCTTTGATTTGCCAAGTCAACTGCTCAGTTTTCAGTTGCACATTTGGGTCTTTCGATATTGTCTGTACAGACCCTTTGAGTTCCATTTGTTCTTGGCGTGTCAAATACCGCCCTTCATTCGCTGTGACCTCGATTTGTTCGGGATGGCGTCCCTCTAAATTTCGGCGCACCACTAATAAATCATCCTGGGGTAACCACTCCAATTCCTCACCCTTGAACACTGCACCATTGCGGGTATCTGTAGCGGTAATTTCTCCTCGCAGAAAGATTTGTTTGCCATCTTCCCGGACTTCCCCGCTCTTGGCTGACACTTTTAAAATAACCTTTCCATCCTGAAATAAATCACCGATTGGCTGTTCAACTTGAGCTATTTTTTTATCTTTACTGTATATCGCTGTGTCAGCTTTTACCCGCCATAAAGGGCGACCTTGTTCATCAGCTTGCTCCAAGGTGACATTGTTAAACACAAGAGAGCCTTCAATCTCAGTGGCTTTTGTATCTTGTTGAATTTTCTTGACCGTTTGGCTGTCAGTCTGACAGCCGGAGAGTGGGGCATAAGCCAATAGACAGAGGCTCACCGCCAAATATCGTTTCCAACTCAACATCATTGGAGCAAGCTTATGTGCAATTTTGATGGTTGGCCATTAGTCCTTACGCCCGAAAACCAAGGACTAATGACTCATAACTTATGACTAATGACCCATGGATTGGTCTCCAGGATCATCCATCATGCCAATACCAGACAAAGGACGGTAGGTATAGTTTTGTCGCGGGGATTTGCGGATACTTTCTTGGATCTGATCCAGATCAATATACCGATCCGCGACGTTAATTAGACTATCGCTAGTCATTGAACGTAAACTAACTACCTCAACCCGCACTCCTCGATAACTGACAGCATCTACAGCATAAGCCAGATCTCCATCACCGCTGACAAGAACGGCTGTATCATAAGACCCAACTAACGCCATCATATCCACAGCAATTTCAACATCTAGATTCGCTTTTTTCGAGCCATCAGGTAACTGCACTAAATCCTTAGCAATGACACGGTATCCATTGCGGCGCATCCACAGCAAAAACCCTTGCTGCTTTTCATTGGTGCGATCAACACCAGTGTAAAAGAAGGATCGCAGCAATCGGGAACCTGCAGTTAAACGAACCAACAGTTTCGTGTAATCAATTTCGATGCCTAATTGCAAAGCTGCATAAAACAGATTGGAGCCATCGATAAATATGGCAACCCGACCGCGATTTTCTAAAACTTGTTCAGGTGTAAAAATGGGATCAGTACTAAAATTATTCAACATGATTTTTATGCCTCTGTTTTTTATGAAAGAAATAGATGCCTCCTTCTTCCCAACCCTCTTCTCGTCTAGTCAGCCCCAAGTTTCTCGTGGCTGAAAACGACAGAACACCATTTGGCTTCCATCGCCCAAAAACAGGTGGAGATTTACTTTAGCGCTGATTAGCTAAGGTTCCCCAACGGCGATGACTGACTGATGTTTCATGATCTTAAATGAGAGTTTTTTGGTTAAAGTCAATGGGATAGCCAAGTTTTTGGTAGATATCGATGTTGATCGGGAATAGTCAGCGAGAACAGACAAGCTGCTAGTCTAGCTTATTACCTGATACTGTACAAGACCTGCTAACTTGGGATACTGTTTCCCATTCTTGTACAAACTCCCAAACTCATGTTTGGTAAGGAATAGGTTAAATGAGTTAAGGGCATTAATTCCAGAAATGATGTTTTTGCCGACTTGCCTCAAGGTGAGGACAGTCTGAGTATTAGCCACGCGATCGCTTAACCGTTACTTGATCAACTCTGGAATATGCTCGCTTGCCACTGTCTTGGTGGATACCCTCTACTCTAACCCTTTGGTAATAAGCATACCTCTTACCTAAGCTTTGGCGAAGTAAGTCCTTAAGTTGGTTGGCTAAGTTGCTCTTGACGCCTAAATCTGTTTCTTTGAGTTCGGTGAGAAATCATCGATTGTTTCCTAAAACGCCCTCCCTTACTTGGTTGGCATGGTATTGCCAGTTGGCTTTACTTAACATTTTGCCCAGAAGAAGTATTAAATACTACAAAATATTAACAAAGTTTACTAAACTTTGTTTAAAAAAGCTTAAACTAACTAAAAAAAAGAGTTATTTCTCAATATCAGGAATTATTTCGTTAAATTAGCATAGCTCAAGCTCATCTCTAGGTTGAGTGACAGATCAACGGTCTAGATATTGGGCAAAGGCAGCAGGAGAGGTAAGATCTTTCTCTTTGTCGCCTATTCATATAATAGCTATTTTGTCAACTGCTGTTGTTGAATGGGGAAGTGCGAGAGTTATGAGTTTTGACCCAACACTAAGCCCATAAGGCATGGTGCGTGAGTTAACTCTCCTGGTTTCCCAGGCTTCCCAGGCTTCCCAAGCTTATCCATCCGCCCTATCCTCCCCATCTCACAAAGCTTCCAGACGTTCCACGCCTTACGTCTGGAACAGGCTGTCTCATCTCCCTGATTGTTCCCATCTTCCTCTCCATTTCAATCATCCCCACCTTTAGATATTTGCCAGTCAGCCGTATTACCGCTTATTGTAAAGAAAGATTAAATAACTATCCCTGAGGATTGTATCAGTACTAATCAGTACGGAACAGTGTCTCAGGAGAGAAAGCCCCTACGGGGGAAAGTCATCTAGTATCATCGAAGGGTTGCCTGGAGTCAATGATGCCAGAGCTAAAGAGTCATCCTTATTTTCTGACACCCCGATCGCACAATCCCGATTATCCCTTATTCGTATTTTTACCGGGGATGGATGGAACCGGTCAGCTATTGCGATCGCAGATGCCAAGTTTAGCCGCAGCGTTTGATGTTCGTTGTTTGGTTATTCCTCCCCATGATTTGAGTCCCTGGGAAGACTTAGCCAATCACGTCGCCAGTTTAATTACCAAAGAACTCAGCCAACGACGCTGTCAAAGGGTTTATTTATGTGGCGAGTCATTTGGTGGCTGTTTAGCGCTGAAGGTATCCCTCAGTGCCCCCCATCTATCGCACCGAATCATTTTAAGTAACCCAGCCACATCCGTGAGTCAACCCTCTTGGTTACTTTGGGGATCGCAATGGTTAGGCGTATTACCGGATAATATTTATCACTTATCTGCCTTGACATTGTTACCTGTTTTATCATCCCTCAATCGGATGGTTCCCAGCAATCGCCGCGCCCTCTTAGATGCTATGCGGTCAATGCCTGCAAAAACTATGCATTGGCGAGTCTCAATGCTGAGGAATTTTAAGGTTCATCCAGGACAACTCGAACAGTTGACCCAACCCGTCCTCATCCTCGCCAGCGCTGCTGACCGCTTGTGGTCTTCTTTAGCAGAAGCCAAGTCATTAGTCAAGTATCTGCCAAATGCCACGATGTCAGTGCTACCGAAATCTGGTCATGCCTGTTTACTAGAAACGGATGTCAACCTATTTGAAATATTAAAACAACAAAATTTTTTAGATCTCAGCCTTCCTCAGCCCGAAACTGAACCCGATTTCTCGGAAATTATTGGGGTTTAGGTGAGGAGTTGATCTGAACGATAAGAGACGTACCCTGCTACGTCTGGAACACCTCATTTTCCTTACCTTCCCCATCTTCCCCATCTTCCCCATCTCCCAGACGCGCCGTGGCACATCTGGAAAACAAATGTTAAGCTTATCAGTCGGTCAATTTTGATTAAATGACCTGATGTCAACAAAACTTTATAATTTTGTTAAGACATCTTATACTACCAATGGATAGTTAATAAGGAGTAAAGACAACGATGTCGGAGGCAATCAAGCCACTGACCGTACCCAGAGAATTCTTGGGTCCCCCCGAAGATTTTAATCTAACGTTACTAATGTTTATAGTAGCGATAGCTCTGATCGTCTTCTCGACCTGCGGTTACTGGCTGTGGGAGTTACCTGCACCCTTGTGCTTTAGCATTAATGTCCTAGCATTGCATATGGCGGGTACGGTAATCCATGATGCCTCTCACAATGTTGCCCACAAAAATCGGATCGCGAATGCGCTGATGGGTCATGGGAGTGCGCTGATGTTGGGGTTTGCTTTCCCGGTGTTTACCCGGGTACACATGCAGCATCATGCCAATGTTAATGATCCAGAAAACGATCCCGATCATTTTGTGTCAACGGGGGGACCTCTGTGGTTAATTGCAGCACGCTTTTTTTACCATGAGGTCTTTTTCTTTAAGCGCCGCTTGTGGCGTAAGTATGAACTGATCGAATGGTTCTTGAGCCGAGCTTTCGTTGCTGGGGTGATTTACCTGGCGTGTCAGTATGGCTTTTTGGGCTACATTATGAACTTCTGGTTTACCCCAGCACTGGTTGTCGGGTTGGCATTAGGCTTGTTTTTTGACTATTTACCCCATCGTCCTTTTAAAGAACGCGATCGCTGGAAAAATGCTAGGGTTTATCCGAGCCCGATCCTGAATATTATGATTATGGGTCAGAATTACCATTTGATTCATCATCTGTGGCCCTCTATTCCCTGGTATAAATATCAAGGAGCCTATAGAGCTACTAAGCCTCTATTAGCAAAAAAGGGCTGTCATCAGTCATTGGGACTGCTACAAGGCAAAGATTTTTTGAGTTTCGTCTATGATATTTTCCTGGGAATTCGTTTTCATCATAAACGGTCTGAGAAAACTCGCGAAAATTAGACAGATGAGATTGGGTTCGTAGTAGGGGTTTGGTAACCAAACCCCTACTGTCGCTGAATGTAGGTCAAAAGCAGAGGCGATAAAACCAAAATGCCTAGGGTGCGATCGCGCCCTAGGCATTTCTTTGTCTGAATGGCTTGGTGTAGAGGCTATAGGTAGGCACATTTTTCCATGGTGAAAATCATATCAGAGAAATGGTGCGATCGCCCCTTGTCTGTAGGATGACCCTTGAGAGTGCCGAATGGGGATAAACAGGGGCTGGCGGCAGAAATACTTAACAAAACTTTATTAAGATTTGTTAAAGAATTTAAGCTAAGGCGAGTAATCTGTCTTAAAGTTCAGAGTGGTTTCTACTTTCTTGTACACTTGAAAATCCTGGAATTTCTAACTTTGGGTTTATCCCTTACTCTCCTAATACGCTTTCTCAACGCATCGAGCCGCGCCGTGATTATGTCGCTTTTGAGAGGGCGACAGCCAGCCGTTATAAATCAGTTTCACGCTCACCCTCGGAACCTGCTCAGCCAGTGGTGGAAGGGAAAAAAGTTCCCTTGGAGACGGGGGTCATTAAAATTGACCCGAACTACTGCGATCGCAGCGATGGTAACAGCCGCAGTAGTGGTTGGCAATGGGGTTTCCGCGCAAATAGCCCCAGCCAATCCCAGTACTCTGGCATCCCTGAAAACGGTATCGGTTCCCGAACCTGACAATATTGGAGACTTTATTAAGGACAAAACTGCCGCGATTGCCCTAGGAAAGACATTATTTTGGGATATGCAACTGGGGAGCGATGGTTTCACCTCCTGTGCCAGTTGCCATTTCCATGCAGGAGCCGATAATCGCTCCAAAAACCAGCTTAGTCCAGGACTGTTGCAAGTCAACCCTAATAAAAGTCCCAATCCGGATCAGGTATTTGACCTAGGTGGGGCAGCCAACTACCAGCTTAAGCCGGAAGACTATCCTTTCCACAAATTAAGTAATCCCAATAACCGCAACTCCACAGTTTTGGCTGACACGAACGATGTCAGCTCCTCTCAAGGCGTTTTCTTATCGAAATTCAATGACATTATTCCAGGCAGTTCCCAAGAAGATGTCACCTTCCTACCTGACCCAGTTTTCCATGTCGGAGACATCGAAGTTCGTCGGGTAGAACCCCGCAACACGCCCTCTGTGATTAATGCCGTGTTCAACTTCCGTAACTTCTGGGATGGACGCGCCCAAGAAGACTTCAACGGCGTCAATCCCTTCGGCGCCAGAGATGCCAATGCCTTTGTCCTCAAAAAAGACAAGAATAACCTAGAAAAAGTCAAAATCAGCCTCAACAATTCATCGTTGGCATCTCAAGCCGTAGGACCGCCTTTGAGCTTCTTCGAGATGTCTGCTGATGAGCGCACATTTCCGGATATTGGCATCAAACTGAATAAAAACAAGAAACGAGCTAAGTTGGGTCAAAGGATTAACCGACTCAGACCCCTAGCCGATCAACTGGTGCATCCTGAAGACAGCGTTCTGGGTAACCTGAGCCAAGCGCCTGACCCCGGGCTGACGACATCAAATTATGAGTCGATGATTAAGGCGGCGTTTAAGCCAGAGTGGTGGAATTCCAATCAGGCAATCCGGATTGAAGAGAGTGGTGAATTGACGTTCTTTAACCCGAAAAATCAGACTCTGACGACTAACGAATTCTGGCAAATCGACTATAACTTTACCCTATTCTTTGGACTCGCGGTTCAGGCGTATGAGGCGAGCTTAATTTCCGATGAGACACCCTTCGACCACTATATGGAAGGGAAAACCAACGCCCTCACTGAGCAACAAAAGCGAGGGCTGGAGATTTTCCAGAACAAGGGTAAATGCATCAACTGTCACGGCGGACCCGAATTTACTAATGCATCGGTGGCAAATGTCAAAAACCAACCCCTCGAACGCATGAAGATGGCTCAAGGTGTTGCGGTTTATGACAATGGTTTTTATAACATTGCTGTCAGACCGACGTTAGAAGACCTAGGTGTCGGTGGTAAAGATCCCTTTGGTCAACCCCTGTCTATGTCGCGCTTGGAACAGCAGGATGGTTCTCCTTTCCCAGTTGTTCCTGGTGATGAGGGTGCGCCAACCGGTGCGCTCAAGCCCCAGGAGCGAGTAGCTGTGGATGGAGCGTTCAAGACTCCGGGTTTGCGTAATGTGGAACTGACTGCTCCTTTCTTCCACAATGGTGGACAGTTAACCCTCAAACAAGTTGTGGAATTTTACAATCGCGGCGGCGACTTTCACAATGAAAATATCGCCAATCTCGACCCAGATATCGTAAACCTAGGGCTGACAGAGCAGGAACAAGCGGATTTAGTGGCTTTCATGAAAGCTCTTACCGATGAACGAGTACGCTATGATAAAGCGCCCTTCGACCATCCGCAGTTATTAATTTCCGACGGACAGCAGGGGAACCAACAGTCTGTCCAGAATGACGGTACTGGCAAAGCTAAGGATCTGATTTTAGAACTACCTGCTGTAGGTCGTAACGGTGGTTCAGTTCGGGCGAATTTCCTGGAAATGGCGGTACAAACTGAAGCAGAATCAACCTCATCCACCGCCGAGACAACGGCTTCTCCCCCTGGAGGAGGATACACCCAACAGGATTGTCCGGCTGGAACGACGTTCGTCCCTCTACCTGGAGGGTACATGTGCCAGTGACCGAAAAATTGGGTTACCCAACCCCTACGGCGTGGTGAGGATGTCAAATCCGGTGTAGAGACGTAGCATGCTACGTCTCTACTAGAGGGTAAAACTTTTAAGGACTGTCAAAGTAGCCGTATCCTTTAGAGGGTCAGCTATTTTTTTAGTTTGGCAACGGGTAATAACAACGATTTTTGAATGGCTTCGTTCACTTCGGGAGTTACACTCTCAGCCCTCTTGAGACAATTGACCAGAAATTCATTGGCGTTGTAATACTGCTTTAATACTGCCACTTGCTCCTGATTGAACTGCCAATTATGACCGACATTGCGTTGCTCAATCATTGCCGTTCTCAGGGCTTCAATCCAAGCTTTACCCTTTCCTTGCCACCAGTCCTGAAACTCGCTTATCGTTTCAATTAAATTAGCTTGATGGTGGAAGTCTTGCAGTAATTGACGTAGCGACGGAGCTTGGCTGCTTCTCCAATTCGGCAAAACTTTACTATTATCTTGCTTATTCTCCAGCAAATTAGCATAGTTAAGCGCACGAGAAATGACTGAACCCAAAACATCTATGGGATCGTCCGTTAGCGCTAAGACTTGATTGAGAGCCAGGATGCACTCGATAGCCAGATCAAAAGCCAGTTCTAACTCAAAATTGTCGGTTAACTTGGGGTTTAAAGCACGAGCTAAAGTCAGTGTACTGCCAATCCCACCCAGAATCTGATCCACAGACAGATCGAAGTAAAAAGCGCGAATAATTGCTGATTCATAAGCTGTCGGGACAGTACCTGCTTTCTCATCGAGCCAGGTCAGAAATTTTTGGAGTTGTTTGTCTTCAGCCACCAGTCCATCTATCTGTTGTTTCATCAGTTCTAACAGAGGGTCTGCTTTGGGCAACATCTCAGCCGTGAGCAAGCCAACTTCTTGCCAAAACTTGTTAGTTATTTGACGGGTAATCAATTGCAATGCTTTATTGAGTTCGTTAGATGTCGGACTAGCAACAATGGCTTTAGCGGTTAAATATTCATGAAATATTAGATGTGAAAAGGAGTAAATTCCTTTAGCACGCTCGACTAATATGCCATGTTGTGCTTCGATAGATTTGACGACGGTATAGCTATCTAGTGGCTCATCTTCACAGATGTTTGGATTATTGGGTAAACTGTGCAGATAAGTAGCGATATACTGTTCAATTTCTTTTTGCTTAAACAAATAACGTCCTTGTGTGGCAGTGAAGAAAGCGATTTGATTAAGCAAGTCTTCCTGGCGCTGTACGGATATTTTTTCGCCAACTCCCGTTCGCTCAATACTGCGCTGAGTATCCCAGGTTTTGAGCAAAATATCTATGGCTTCTTTATACAACTCTGAGCGAGATTGAGGAAAACTATTTGATTGCTCGAATACTAGACAGAGAAATGTGAGTAATAAGGGATTGGTTGCCAAGTCTTTGATGGAGTAATGACCCTGAATTTCATCAATCAGTTTTTTTTGCTTGCACTCATTATCCAAGAACCATTTTTTCACAAAACCGATAATTTGTTGCTGATCAAATTCTGAAAGTTCTACTTCTGTAAACTTTTCAAATCTATGGTCGATTGCGGCAAGTCTGCAACTAATCACAAAATGATTTTTATAAAAATCATCAGCTAGTTTATTGATTTCTCGGATTACGTCTCCTCTATAGGGCTGGCTAACTTCATCTAGACCATCTAATAAAATCAAAAATCTGCCACTATATAACAATTTTTTAAAAAGATTAATTTCCTTTTCGTAACACATAAAGAAAATTCTCTGAATATAATTTTGTAAGTTGAGATTTCTTTCCGTAGACACGAAATCTTTAAGAGAGATAAAAATCGGTAGTTTTTTATCTGGAAATATTCCAGAATCACCCTGAAGCGCTAAATACTTTAAAAATGTTGTTTTCCCTGACGCTGGTTTTCCGAGAATTATCAGCCTTGAATACTTCTCAATGGCTTGTAATCCCAGTATTCTTTCTTCGGGGTTTTTATTCAAGCTGGAATAATTTTCAGTAATACCCAGATCAGCAACTTCAAGACGCCTACGGGATTGGATGGTTTCTAAAACATGAACGTCGATGTAAATCTTATTTAAAGGAATCGGCTGGGACATATCCAGCACCCGCATTGTGCCATACCGATGTTGAATACTCCCATATCCTTGCTGATACAATCTATGGACAATCACATCAAGTTGAGAACGGTTTGACTCGGGCGCTGTTGTTTTCAAGTCTTGCTCGATAGAAAATGGCTCACTGATTTCGTCCCATTCGAGATCAAGACTTTCACTAAGCTGGATAAAATACTGACGATCGACTCGCTCCCCTCGGAAAAATTTACTGAGGGTTTGACGAGTGATTTGCAACTGTTTAGCTAACGCCGTCTGACTCAAGGCTTTCGCCGTTAATGCCTTCTTTGCTTGTTCAATGCCTTGGAGAGATAGCTGTAGCGATCGCTTGGCTCGCTTGCTCATAATTCAATCTAGTGATTCCAGAGGGATAAAGAAGCTGCTATTGAGTAATTTCACTGACAAAGCCAAAGTTTTACATGTAACTTCCCTAAGTTTGACAGCATGATCTCGGATTTCCCTTGTCTAACGGAGCTTAGGTAGGCTCAGTAGTGTTACGGTTGCCAGCGCAGGTTCTCATAAACTTTACATTATTTTACAGATTTTAGCATTTCTTTACAAAAGTTTTACCTCAGCTCAACCTAATCTTTGACACCCCTTTGGCAAAATCCGAAGGGGACGAAGAGCTTTTGCCATTAGTTCCGCTGCTTAACAAATTTTTAGGTCATAGACTCTAGGGAACGCATGACGATTAAGAGGAGAGAACTACTGAAGTACGCCGCGATCGCAGGAGGTTTGCTTGTCCTACCCGCCGGATTCCAGCGCATTGCCCATGCTAAAGATCCGGAGAGTCCCGCCGGGAATCCCTTTACCCTACCTTTCCGGGTACCGCCAGTACTTCAGCCAGTCCGCAGTGATAACACGTCCGGTTCTAATGGGTTACAAGATTTTGAAGGAACCGATTACTACGAAATAGCCATCACAAAAGCACGGACACAGATCATCCCAGGGAAAAGCACTGAGATTTGGGGCTACGGTGGCATATTTCCGGGTCCGACAATTAAGCAAAAGCGGGATCGTCAGTCTGTTGTCCGCTACATCAACAAACTGGATGTGCCGATGGTGATTCACTTGCATGGGATGGCGGCGCTACCGGAGTATGACGGTTGGGCGCATGACGCTGTAGAACCGGGTTACTATAAGGATTTTATTTACCCAAATAACCGACCTGCTACAATCTGGTACCATGACCATGCCCTTCACAAAACTGCCCCGAATGTGAACATGGGGCTAGCGGGAATGTATATTGTCTATGATGAATACGAACAGAATCTCAACCTACCCAGTGGTGAATATGATGTACCGCTAGTCATCCACGATAAAATATTTGACTCTAAAGGTCAGATCGTCTACGACGATGAGGGTCAAAAAAGTTTGTTCGGAGATGTGATTACGGTTAATGGTGTAGCATGGCCCCGGATGGAGGTGGCTAGACGTAAGTATCGTTTCCGGGTACTCAACGCTTCAGTTTCCCGATCTTACCGACTCAAACTCAGCACCGGCGATGAGTTTATTATGATCGGCACAGATGCCGGATTGAGAAGTGCCCCCGTCGCCGTAGACAGCTTCCGCATCAGCATGGCAGAACGCTATGAGTTTATCCTTGACTTCTCCAAATATCCGATTGGCACGAAAATTGTACTGGAAAATGAGTCACCCGACAATAACGAAGATTACGAAAAAACAGACCGGATCATGCGCTTTGATGTGGTGCGGGATGCCGAAGACACCAGCGAAATTCCCAGCACTCTCCGCTACGTGACGCCTGTTTCCCAACTGATTCCCCAAGCAGTACGCACCCGAGAATTCCGCTACGAACGCACAGGCGGTCAATGGGTAGTCAACGGCAACACTTGGAATCGCTACGAATCTGATGCGAATCCCCAAGTTGGCGATGTTGAGATTTGGACATTGTACACGAATTCAGGCGGCTGGTTTCATCCGATTCACGTTCATCTGATCGACTGTCAGATTATTGACCGCAATGAACAACCACCCTTTGTCTATGAGGAAGGCTGGAAAGATGTCATCTACGTAGGTGGTAATGAGTCAGTACGAGTCGTGGGCAAATTTGGTCCTCACACGGGCAGATATATGACCCACTGTCACAATTTAGTTCACGAAGATCACGATATGATGCGGGCAATTCAAATCGGCAATAACTCGACTGATCCGGCTTTAGTCGCTCCGCCCAAGCCACTACCCGCACCACCCTTATAAACTGAAATTCCCCCCAGCCAAAAATAGTGGAATAGATTTTACAGTTTAATCGGGCGCAAGGCGTTTATCCGTGTCAACTTATGCCATTCTACCTAGGGTGATAAGCAAACTGATTATTACTGAAAACTTTGTGGACTAAGGCTTTCAAAACAATGTTTTCAGGGAAGCTATCACTAATAGAGGGTTTTCCATCACAAGTACGGGAGAGCTAAGCTTATTTTGCCAATCAAGATTGAGTATTAATTCTATCAACTTAGTTTTCCGGACCATACAAGGAATCATCGAATTCTTTAAGTTTTTTTACGTTATAAACCTGAGGTTGTTGTGCATAGGTACGAGCCGTAGAGGTTGGACGACTCAGTTGCTCTTTGCCGCACAAGTTACTCAGGTCTAAAACTGTGCCGTCTTCGGTTTGCATATAGCACACTGGATCATCGATATTTAGGTTTATTGAGCCTTGAGGTTGGGTATCCGGCAAAACTGGATTACTAAACGTTGCTTTGGCTACCAGTAAAGTTACAAGAGCAGCAATAAATGATATCATTAAAAATGATTTAATTTTCATGAAAAGCTTCTCCTGAGAATTCAAATTTAACAAACATTATAGCATGTTAATTGGCTTAAGTTCAAATATTTATCCTAGAATTTTGATAAATAAAAAAAATCTTATGCTAGCTGCTAATTAGCCAATAGTCACTATTGGTATTCTTGCCCTAACGTTGATGGTTGAAGAGAATTCACGGAACTCGACCAACTCCCGTGGAGCCTACTTAGACTGAATTATAAACCTTAATGGTTGGGATCAGGGCGGGTTTATTGAATTGAGGGGTTTCTCGCCACAGGTAACAGTAAAACCCGCCCCTACAAGCCAATTTCTTTTGTCTGTGTTTAAGTTTAATTGTTAAATAAAGAGGTGATAAAACCAAAAGGCAAGTTGTGCGATCGCGCCTTCTGCTGTGTTCTTAGTAAGGGCTTTAGACTTCAACAAGCTAGGTCGAAGAGAACTCAAGTAACTCAACCAACTCGCGTCTGTCTACCTAGACTGGATTATAAACGTTAACGGTTAGGATCAGGGCGGGTTTATTGAATTGAGGGGTTTCTCGCCATAGGTAACAGTAAAACCCGCCCCTACAAGCAACCGATCAATAAACAACAGTACGCCGTTCGGAGAAGTTATGTTCAGTCATAACGGTAGCGATCGCACGGGCTATTTTTTGTCCTCCAGACATAGACGGTTCTACGGGAGAAATCGTGGAGTAGTCTGTTACTTCATCACAAATCACCCGCAAATCGATTAAGGGTAAACCCGCTTGAACCGCTTGTCGAATAATACAATCATTAAACATCGATAACACGGTAAATGCTAATAGACGCATGACTGGATCAAGGAGGGGACATTGGTCGTAAATTGTACAGAGTGCAGTCGGTTTATCCAGTGACAACACCGCTTTCAGCATCTGCTGATAGTTGTGGTAAAACTCCGCTTTCATCGTTGCGATCGCGTCTAACATCTTTGGGGAAGATTGGGTGGATTGAACCAAGATAGAGGCATATTGTAACGCATCATTACCGCCCACACTAATAAATACATGGCTGGCGTCCCTTGGTAAGCGCTGGATTTGGGAATCAATCTCCTGAATCGAATCTCCATCCACAGCTAGAAGAGTTGCCTGATCTCCTTGAGGTAAGCAATTTTTTAGCAAGTCAATGACAGATAAACCATCAGGTACATAAGCAGCATTATCAAAAATTGAATCCCCCAGAAGAATAATATGTGCCATGATTTTATACTTTACATGATTTTAGATTGTAGATTTGCCTGTGTAGCGGCGGTCACTCAACAAGAAGTCAAGGAGATCGTCTACAACTGCCCAGATAATCGTTAACTTTTCACGAGTCTATCTATTATTTTGGCATATTTCATGGAGCTGATAGTCAAAGTATTGGAATTTTTTTACCGTTATTCATACCAGACGATGCTTGATCACCCATAAGCCAATAGGTCACCATTTCGCCTCTCCCCCTCACATTAATCGCTCCTCGCTTTTCCAACGGGTAGTTATACTTGAGTCGCTCATAAGTCGCTTCAGTGACTTGAATACGTCCAGCTTCACCAGAGGATTCCATCCGGGAAGCAATATTAACAGCATCTCCCCACAAATCATAGATAAACTTTTTCGTACCAATAACCCCAGCAACCACAACGCCTGTATTAATACCAATGCGGATTTTAATATCCTCACCCAGTTCAACTTGAAAGCGTTTCATCGCCCCTTGCATTGCCAATGCCATTTGCGCGATCGCCTCTGCATGATCGGATCGCGGAATTGGTAAGCCAGCCGCCACCATGTAGGCATCACCAATCGTTTTTATTTTCTCTAATCCTAATTGATCGACCAACTCATCAAACCGGGAAAAAATATGATTAAGTAACTTAACCAACTCAATCGGTTTTAATCGAGCCCCTAGGGGAGTAAATCCAACTAAATCAGCAAACAAAATGGTCACATCGTTAAATTGTTCAGCAATGACATCGGGATTATTTCTGAGCTGCTCAACAATAGGCTGAGGCAAAATATTCAGCAATAACTGCTCTGACTTTTGTTTCTCTACATAAAGGGCGGCTTCTGCTTGCTTGCGATCGCTAATATCTCGTGCGACTAAAATAGCCGTCTCTGTAGACAGGGGAGAAATCGTTTCCGCTAACCAAACCTCCTTGCCATCAATCGGTAGGGAATATTCAATCGAGACAGTTTCCTGGGTCGATATTGCCTGGAGAATCGCCTGGAGAATCAGATCAGCTTGGGGACGTGGCAAATCCTCATGGAGTTTTCTACCCATCATTGCCTCTGGTAATTTGTAAACATTTGCCACCTTAGTGGGAATCATATTCAGACAGCGTCCCGAAACATCTCTCACTGTCACCATATCAGTCATTGCCGCAAAGAGAGCTTTCATTTCGGCTTGCACTTTCTTCTGTTGCAACACTGTTCCCAATTGAGCCGCCACACCATTGACTAACTTGGTCAATCGTTTGTCTTCAGAACCGTTAGAATGGATAAAAAATACCAGGATTGCCAATACTGAAGAGGGGGAACTGAGCAAACAACTGTTAAGTTGGGTTGTTGGTTTATCGAGGTTAACATTGGCAATAATCGGTACACCAAAACCCGCTTTTAAACCACAAGCTGTCGCTGATTCCAATCGCAGCAAAACATCATCGGTTTGACTAAAATCGCTGATCCATTGAGAGTGTTGAGTTAACCAAACTTTTCCCGGAATCTCTTCTCCTGGGTAGAACGTGAGTAATTTACTATATTCTCGGAAACCCTCAATGGCTACCTGCAAACTCGGATCAAGTCCTTGGCGTTGACAATGCCAACGGCGGCTAGAGACTAGAATTGACTCATCAGTGGAAGGAATCCAAGCTTCGCCATAAATCCAACCCGTGATTTCGCATAACTTCTGCAATGCTACCTCTAAAGCCGTATCAAAATCGGACGCCGCATTAATTGCCTGAGAAAGGTTTAATAAGAGTTTCACCTCTTCTTCCGCTTGTTTGCGATCGCTGAAATCCTGCTGAGAACCGACAACCCGCACAGGCTGTCCGTTTTCATTCCATTGCACTTGTCCCCGTGCCAAAATCCATTTATAACTACCGTCTTGACAGCGCATCCTGTACTCAAACTTGTACGGGGGAGTTTTTTGCGTTAAATGGTCTTGCAATGTGGCTAAAACTTGATCAATATCCTCTGGATGGACGAGATTACGCCAACGATCAAAGCTTTCCAGTACTGTTGGATCGGTGTAACCTAGCATCCCTCCCAAGTGAGGAGAAGCAAATACTTTTCCAGTGGCGATATTCCACTCAAAGATGCCATCCTGAGTACTATTTAGCACTAATTGCCAACGGTCTTCACTTTTACGTAATGCAGCTTCAGTTTGTTTTTGTGCGGTAATATCCGTAATTAAACCTTCTAGATAAAATACCTTTCCATCGGGTTCAAAAATGCCCTGACCTTGTTCCCAAACCCACTTTAATTCGCCAGTTGCGGTGATAATTCGATAAGTGAGTTGGTAAGAATGGTGATTATCTAGAGCCGCTTGTATCTGATCAAATACAGGGTTTTGGTCATCAGGATGAATGAGTTGATTGTACGTGAGTATTTTTTGCTTCGTGAAGGCTTCAACTGGATAACCCGTAAGCTCATAGCAGCCTTCACTGATAAAAAGCATCGTCCAGTCTGAGTCATTGAGACAACGGTAAGCAATACCGGGTATATTACTCATTAATGTTGCCAGACTGCGTTGGCTTTCCGCTAAATCAAACTCGGTTTGTTTATGTTCTCGCGCTTCAATTGCCAAGGACACTAAATCGGCAAGCGATCGCGCGAAATTCTGGTCTTCTGGTGTCCAGTGGCGAACCCTTCCCACTTGTCCTAAACAGATAATTCCGGCGATTTCTCCTCTAATCTGAATTGGCACATCCAGAACCGAGGTGATACCCCAGGGAATCAAATAAGACGCCGACAATTCTTGCGTTCTCGGGTCAGTTTGGGCATAATCTGCGGCAATGAGTTGGTCATGCTGTAATGCCTGAAAATAGATAGGATAGTTCGCCACAGCAAGTTCAATGTCTTGGCTATGGTGGTTTTGATGCTTGTCAAATAGGTCAAAACAGTGGAGTTTGGTTCTGGTTTTGTCAAATAACCAAATCCCCGTGCGTTCAACGCCCAGACTTTGCACACCGGCTTGGGTAATTTCAGCGAAAGCGGCGTTTAAATCTCCTTGATGGATGGCGGGACTTTTAGCTAATTGAGTCAACACCAGATTATGATTACGCAGCGCGATCGCACTTTCCTGTAAGGCTTGTTCGGCTTGCTTTAGCTTATGCGTCAAGGCTTCGAGTTGGCGCGATTTTTGCTCATAAAGCCAGGTTTCCTGAATCCCTTGGCTGACTTGAGAGAGCATTTCAATTACTAAGTCTGATTTGTTAAAATCGAGTTTTTCAACTCCTAACCAAGGAAGCGGTTTAATGAGATTTTTACTCCTGTGGATAACCTGAAATTGTCCACCGGGTAAAATTTGTCCAATATAGGAATATTTGCCAACATGATGATTGGGTTGAATTTGAATCAGTCCCCCCGGTGCAGCAAAACTTTGATTATATGCCGCTAATCGTACCTGATCCACGGCAAAAGATTGGGCAGATTCGACGGCTAATTTCCACAGGTACACTTGACTGTAAGCCGCTTCAATCGGATCAGAGGTAACCCGATTTACACCATATCGCGCCTGAAATTGCTGCACAAATCGATTATTTTCGGGTGTATTTAGACTCTGGAAATAACTCCAACTGGCATAATGTCCAACAGCCACATCGTCCAGGGTTTGGAGTTCCACTTCCGCGACACTCACCGCCAGAATTGGAATGTCATCAGCGGTTATCCCTGCGTCTCGGTACTGACGATAGAAAAATTGGTTTCCTTGTCCATTAAGGGTATTGAAAACAACATCCGGTTGGGTTTGTTGAATTCGTGCGATCGCGCCGCTAAAATCTGTCTCCCCTAAGTCTAAATATTCTTCCCCGACGACTTCCCCACCTTGTTGCTTGAGTTGGGAGGCGATGATCTTATTTAAAGTGCGGGGAAAAACATAATCGGAACCTAGCAGATAGAATCGCTTTCCTTTGTTAGACAGTAGCCAAGAAACGGCGGGTTCCACTTGTTGATTGGAACAAGCGCCGGTATAAAAGATGTTAGGAGAGCTTTCGAGTCCTTCGTATTGTAGGGGATACCAGAGGAGAGCATTTAAGGTCTCAAATGTGGGTTTAACCGCTTTACGGGTAGCCGACGTCCAACAGCCAAAAACTGTGGTTACGCCCTCAAATTGAATCAGTTGTTGGGCTTGGCGTTTAAATTCTGCTGGATCAGATGCACCATCAACCACAAGCGGCTCAATGGTTTGAGCCAAAACGCCTCCGGCTTGATTGATTTGTGCGATCGCCATCAGGGCTGCATCAATTAATGGTCTCTCACTAAGAGCCATTGTGCCAGTTTGGGAATGCAAGATACCAACTCGCACTCCAGATGCAGAGGATGGCTGGTTTAAAGGCAACATGATCAAAGCCTAGGGTTATTTTATACAGAGTGTATGAGGAATCTATACATAGTCCTTTTCAAGGCAATTGAGTGGCAACCAGGAGTTTTATTCAAGTTAAAGTCTAATTACACAAAACTATAGAGCAAAATCAACGCTATGAGTTTTAGAGTTTGAGTTTAGTTATATTATACTTGGGTTAACCTAAATCATTTCATAAAAATTGAGGGTTATAGTTTGAGATAGGTTAGAGTAACTTCAGGTAAATTCAGGTATATTGAGTTACAATGCCCATCTTTCATTTCATTCTACTTTGCCTCCTTACTCCTTCTCTTCTGCCCTCTGCCTTCTTGTCCTAGTCCCACTCCATTTTTAAAGTAGGCACCAACCGTTGCCAGTTACTTAAAAGCTTATTTTGCCAAGGCATTTGTGTTGAACCTTTAACCATCAGTTGAGTGATTTTTTGCTTACGTACACGAATTACAAATCGAGACAAGACACTCATTCCCGAACTGTTCAGGAATTCTAGCTGCTGTAAGTTCATCGTAATCAGGGGGAGTTCTTGAACCATAACCTGATCCAGTAATTCCTCGATGGGTTTATAATCAGAAATTAGGCTTTCCCGCAATAAACCTTTGAAGTTCACGGTTGCCGTTGTTGGTTCATACCATACCGTATAGTCTTCGGTCTGAATGCTCATTCGATATACTCCATCCTATTACTTATGACTTCATTAGATCGTTAGCTGTACCATTGTGGTCACCGTTTTTACTTCAGGGTTTTGGTTAATGGTTTCAATTTTCCAGCCTAACTTAGCACTATAATCATTAGTCATGCTGAGAAAACCCAACTGCGATTGATCACTATTCTCTTCAGCACCTTTTTCCAATTGTCTAAAATAAAATTCATTAAGATCTGAGGTAAGAAATTCGTCAACAAATGCCTCCATTTTTTTTAACTTGTCTTGATTCACACAATTTGTAGCCATTAATATTAATGTTTTTTCCTGCAAGCAGCTACTAATTTTTATTGGATATTTAACCAGACTATCATGGAATTTAATGCAATTCTCTAATAATTCATTGGTGATATAAGTCGCGGCACTCTTGATTTTTAGTTGTCGTTCAAAGGTTTGGATATCGTCCTCATGGGTAGGAAAAAGATTGGCGATATAGTCCGTCATGAAAGCAACAGACAAGTAGCGAGTTTGCTTACGGCGGGCGCGAGAAATTGCGTGGACATACAACTCCAGCGTAAAAAGCTTGTAATCGGCAAGTATATCTTCTCTGAAGTTTCCTAATATTTGATTCATATCCTTTGAGATTATAGCTTTTTGAGAATGGAAAACATGAACAGCGATTTACTTCTGTTTAAGTATCACCAACGTAATATCATCAGCAACTTTCTGTTCACCAATATGACGCCGTACATCGTCAATCACGACTTGTTTAATTTCCTGAGTCGATTTCTGATAATTCCGACTAACAATTTCGCATAACCGCTCTAGTCCATATTGTTGTCGCTGGGAGTTATAAGCCTCTGTAACACCATCCGTGTATAAGACTACCACATCTCCTGAATTTAACTCTATTTTTTCCTGATCGATAAACTCAGAAATTTCTTCCTCTAATCCTAAAGGGAAGCCCAGATAAGTTGTATTAATCCGTTCCACTTTTCCTCCATTACGCACCACAATAACATCCTCATGTTGACCACTGACACCCAAAGTGCCATTGGCATAATCTAAAACAGCCAGAGTTATATTTTTATAGGGATTAATCCGCTGGATGTTGCTATAAATAGTGCGGTTGAGAATATCCAAAAATCTCACCGGATTGGTTTCCTCACTTTCTTGTAAGGTTCGCACAGCCGTTTGAGTCATCAACATCAAAACTCCACTTTCTAAACCATGTCCGGTTACATCACCAATGCTAATTTTGACGTTACCATTCTGTTGAATTACGTCATAATAGTCACCGCCAACTTCATCAGCAGGTTGCATGAATCCAGCAATATCTAATCCTTCCACTAAATCCAGTTCCTCCTGTTTAGGTAAAATCATCTGTTGTAGTTTCTTGGTGACCTCGATTTCAGAACTCAGACGCAGGTTTTCTTGTCGGAGTTTTTGATTAAGAGTAGTAATTTTTTGATGGGCGGCTTGCAGCTCTTGTTTTTGGAGTTCCAACTCCTTATTTTTTTGCTGTAACTGTTGCGCCATGAATTCAAGCTGTTTTTGGTGGGTTATGTCCTTGATTACAAAACTACATCCGGAAAATCCTTTGACAGGTAAATAAATAGGGGTTATTTCTAAACGTAGATAATAGGATAAATGCTGAATCTCTTGGTAAGATTTGCGTTTGTTCGTTTTCGCTTTATCGAAATATTTTTTGGCTAAATTAAACTGCTCATTATCTGATAAATTAAATAAATGTTTATTTAAAAGAGCAGATTCATTAAGCAAAACTCCATGAACAGATCGGAATTGCATGATTTCAAAGAATCGACTATTAAATTCGACTAACCGTCCCTCACTATCCAGGATAGCAATACCCTCTGATGAATTTCGCACGATACTTGTCCATCGTTCTTGTCCCAAATAAAACTCCCGGAAAAGATCATCATCTTCAGCCAGTATATTTTCAAAAATTGCCAGCCATTCTTTATCTCGTTTAATTAATCGCAGACGGGAAATAAATTCGTTTTGGTTAACTAAAATAACAATCGTTAAGTCCAGAAATCCTTTTTTATATTGACTTAATTTTTCATGAAATAAAAACCTGCCTCTTTTATCTTTGCGACTAAACAAGCTGTCTAACGGCTTTCCCACAATAGACTGAGGAGTACAGGCAAAATGTTCACAAAATTCCGGAGTAACGTTAAATATGTTTAGGGAGTCATCTAAAACGAGCATTCCTCCTGTATAAACGGCATAGAGAGGACAATCCTTCACGATATTAGCTCCTGTTTATTTAAAAAAACTATTTATTATTGCTTTCGCCTAGTCACTCACTGTAGTAATTAAACCGCCTCTTTAAAGTAATTCAACCTGGAATTTACAAGATAATTCTTGACAACAAATACAGTGGCTTTCTTCTGAAGCATAGGTTCCTACCCGTTCCTCAACAGTACCTTCGCCATGAAGGAGTGCCATAATTCCCGCTGCGACACCTGTTAACGCAAAACATTGGGGTTCTGTTGCTTCGCCTTTATAGGCTAGATAACCCAAAGCTTCGTATCCATTGAGAGCTTCCATTTGCAACGTTTCGCCCGGTTCATAATTGATGACATGCCAATTGCCCCAACCCAAACCATTTGTTACCGCAATTAATCCATATAAGTTATCCGATTCTTCTTCAACCATGGGGGCAATTAACTCATACCATTCTGCTGAAATAATAATACCGCGAAGGGTGTTCACAGCACAGACTTCTCCAGCAAATAAAAGAAGTTGTTTAGCTGTACTGAATAAACCTTGTTTTTTCATGCTTTCTATAAAACGAATACAGATTAAATTATAAAAATCCGCTGGAGTGTTAGCTAAATAAACATTAAACGCCGGAATTAATCCCTGATTATTCCCATAAAACGGCATTTCAACTAGAGCATTAATAATTTTTTTCTCATCAATATTAGAGTGAGCAAATTCACTCGTGGGTTTAGGGTTAAACTTTAGGTTTAGCTTCGGCAGATAAGTTACAGAAGTAGTTCGGGATTGATCGACGATAAACTGACACGTATCCGCTCCCATATTCATACAAGCTTTTTCCTTGACATACACCGATTTTCCAGTAATTCCATGAATCACACCTTGAAGATACCCTTCTGTAAACGTACAGACGGGACAGTTTGACTCAATAAATCCGGCTTTCCATCCTTCGACAAAGTGGGAACTACTTGACGTAACTATGCCTTGATTAATTTGGGAAAAGTCCAAATGTCCATATCCTAAGTGAGCATAGAGTTTTGCGGCTATTTGCCATTTATCTGCTAAGGTATCTTCAGAATCAAAAAAATTCTGGATATAGTCTGAGAAGATTTCTTCAGTCGCTGATAAAATAATCGCTTTGCCATTAATTTGCTTAGTGCCTTCTATAATATTTTGCAGACGAGCGTTATAATGATGGCAGTGAATCACTACCTCTTTTTTGCCAATAATGCGACGATAAGTATGAGGGTCAAATACTAAATTGAAGCGTTCAGTTAATTCTTTTTCTGTTGGAGTGTTCATTGGTTCTTAGTGAGTGGCGGTCTAAAATTGTTCATGGTACTCCTTCAGAGAATAAATATAGCCTTTTCATTTGAGTTATTAATCTCACCCTGAGAAGGGTAAGGTTTTCACGTTTCATTGGGAAATGCTATAGACAGGGTTTATTGCCTAATGAAGTTGCCATGAACGATAAACGATGAATCCTGAGCCTGGGACTGTATTCCATGGAACCAAAAACGGCTATAGATTGAGATTATATCAGTTTATAGAGAAATAGGAGCAAGGAAGAGACATTCGATTGGAAAGAGACGTTCCACCGGAACGTCTCTACAAGGTCAAACTAGGGATACTTTGGTAGCTTCTGTTACCTTTTTTGAAGAATTAAATCAAAGCGTAAACCTTTGCTTCCCATGGGAAAATCGGTTCTCTGCCAACCCATTCAGGAGGAACGATGCGGTTTTGGGTGATTTCTTTCCACTGCTTACCTTCTGGAGTGGGCGACCAATTCGGGACTTTATATTCAGAACCTACAGGAGTTCCATAGTCTGAGAAATTAGCCACGACAATCACGTATTCATCCGCCTTTTTGCCACGCCGCCAGACTAAAACCCGTTTACCTTCATGGAAATCGGCATGAATAAACTCATTCTCATTCACGGCTAGTGCCTTAGATGAGGTGCGGAAGCGAACTAACCGCGCCACATACTCAAAGATGCGTTGTCGCCAATCCTCTTGGACTCGACTATAGTTTACTGGGTCAACCTGTTTATGATCGGTATGTTCATCACTAATATCAAGATCCTGCTGATCCGCAAATTCATCCCCTGCCAAAATCAGGGGAATCCCAACAGCGGTTAAAAGACAAACAAATGCTAGCTTAATCCGGGGTTCAGTATCGTAAACTCCATTATTAATTAGATAGTTATAGAAACGTTCATTACCTAAACCGCCTACATCATGGGACGTGAGATAATTCACCGCTTGAGCGCTATCGGTAAAGCCTAAAAAACGACAATCAATGAGTTTGCGGACACTCCATTCAAAGCTAGAGTCATTAAAGGCATTCTTGCCTAAAATTACCTGTCGAATAATCTGCTTAAATTTTTCGTTCCAGAGTCCATCTAAGCGATTTTGGTGAACTAAGGCTAAGGGGACACTTAATTCTTCGCCAACAACCAGAAAGTGCTGGCTTGAACCTCCCCGTTTTTCCCAAAGCGTGCGGGCTAACTCTCGGAATTTTTCCAAAAAGTCATAGTTGCCGACATTATTAACGCTATCGAGTCGCAAACCATCCACCCGATAATAGTTCAGCCAATGAGCCATATATACTTTCATATATTCACGGGCTGGCACAAACCAGGATTTTTTGCCAAGAATTGGATGATAGCCTTCTACCCAATAGTTGTACTTAAATAAATCACCACCAAAACCATTGCGACCCACTTGTTCAGGATCACGTTCCGGATTGCCCTGTGGTCGCCATTGGACATAAAAATCCAAAAAATTTATGTTTTGATACGGATTATTTCGGGAAAACGCCATCACCATATCGGCAAAGAAACGCATTCCCAACTGGTGACACACTTTAATTAGATTGGCTAAATCAGTGGATGCGGTTGGTGCATCTTGACCCTCTGGATGTCCTAAATCAAAATCAGCCGCAAAAAAGTTAGCTGTACCATATCCCCATTCCAGCTTGTCATCACTATCGGCTGGAGGCAATAATTCTAAGGCATTGACGCCTAATTCCGCCAGATGAGCTTTGCCTTCTGCTAAGGTTTCAATGTGGCTAAAATTAGGAGACGTGGCTTGGGGTTGCAATAAAGACAGCACATCCTGAAACGTACCGATTCCTACCTCTCGATTTTCCTCTGTCCTCCCTTTTGTCCAACGGGTTGGTAATTCATAGATCACCAGTTGATTGTTTGGGGGTAGAGTGTCTAATGGGGCGTCTCCTTCCCAGTTCACCGTTTGTCCGCCCGGATCACAGGGGATTAGGATGCCATTGTGATACAAAATCACACTAGCAGGATCATGACTGGCAATACCACCTTCCTCGTCAGGGATGGGGGCGATTATCCGGCGGTCTACAGTGGTGGCGGTTGGATCAGTGCAATAGAGAACTTTGTTAATATTGTCAGGGTTATAGGGTTGAGTATTGTGGATTTTAAACCAGTACAGGTAAACTTGCCCTTCTGTCAGACCACAGTCTTGAGCGGAGACTTCCCACAACTCCGGGAAATCAGGAGATTGGCTGAGGGGAAATTCCCCAACTTTCTCGAATCGATCTGAAGCCTTAGCTGAAGGTTTAGCAATGTAAACGCTGGGCGGTGGTTGGGATATACCAGGACGCCACAAGATGAAGTGGGTCTGCTTGCGGCTTAATAGATCGATGAGCATAGCATGGGTCTCCTGAGTGGGAATCTTACTTTGGGTTGATCTGTACAACCGACCACCATTCTATTCGGGAGATTTCAAAATTCAAAACTGACAACTGCTTCATCTTCCTATAAGCAACCCAATTATGATCCAACTTCAATATCGCTGGGTCGTCAATGCAGCCGAAGCCAAGGGACTCATCGAACAAAACGCCGCAACTGTGTTAGATGTACGCCAGCCAATTTCCTGGTTTTTTAGTCATGTTCCTGGTGCGGTTTGGCTGGGATGGTGGCAATTCTTAGAGCGAAAATTCCCACCTAACGGAAAACTGATCAAAGACTCAAAGGTACTCGAAAAAAAACTTCGGGGGTTAGGTATCTGTAACTGTAAACCTGTTATCGTGATTGGCAATCCCCCTAAGAATTTTGGAGAAGAGGGGCGCGTGGTTTGGATGTTACGGACTCTGGGACACCCGCAAGCGGCTTTCGTCAATGGCGGACAGGCGGCGCTAGTTTCTGTGGGAGTTCCCACCGTTTGGGGACTGACTCGTCTAGAACCGGGAGACTTTGTGGTCAAACCTACACCCTTATGGGAGATTCAGCGCCATCAACTGCAAGAAAATTTGACAACTCAAGCCTATGTAGTCATTGATAGCCGTTCACCGGAAGAATTTGCTGGGGCTACCCCTTACTGTGAAAAACGGGGTGGACATATTCCTGGTGCTGTGCCTTTCCATTTCCGGGATTTGCTGGATAAAAAAGGGTACTTACTTCCCCCAGGGGAAATTATTGCCCAGCTACATCAACGGGGATGCGATCGCGATACTCCCATTGCTACCTATTGTACAGGGGGTGTGCGCTCTGCTTTTATTGTCGCGGTGCTAACCGAATTAGGTTATACCTGTGTGAAAAACTATGCGGGTTCGATGTGGGAATGGTCGGCTTATCCGGCTAGAACACATCCATTAAAAAAGTAAAAAGTAAAAGGGAAAAAGCATTCCCTTGAGCGAAGCGAAGGGTAAAAAAAGATATAGACTAACACTATCGATAAATTATGTCATCTTCTGTTTCCATCATTATTCCCACCCTGAATGAGGCGAGTTGTTTAGAACGCACCTTGCGCCATCTCAATGTGTTGACGCCTCCTCCTCTGGATGTGGTTGTGGTGGATGGTGGAAGTGAAGACGAGACAGTCGCGATCGCGTCATCCGCCGGAGTACAGGTTATACTCTCAAAGGACGCTGGACGTTCAATCCAGATGAACCAAGGCGCACAGCAGGCAAAGGGAGAGATTCTCTGTTTTCTTCATGCTGACACATTAGTACCTGATGACTTAATATCACTCATCCAACAGACTTTAACTGACCCAACTGTCGTCTGTGGTGGATTTATCTCCCTGATGGCGGGTTCAAGAACGACGCGCTGGGGAATATCCTTGCATAATTACCTGAAAACTTACTATGCGCCTTTACTTTTTCGACCTCATTTATTTGGTCGAGGATTGCGCCTGCTGTTTGGAGATCAAGTCATGTTTGTTCGCCGCTTCGATTTCTGGGAATGTGGTGGGTTTGATCTCACTTTACAGATTATGGAAGAGGCGGATTTGTGTTTGAAGTTGGTCAAGCGGGGGCGAATTCGTTTAGTAAATCGAGTGGTTCAGAGTTCTGATCGGCGGGTGGCACGTTGGGGCTCGCTGAAAGCGACGGCGATTTATATTTATGTGGGTTTCTTGTGGGGTTTGGGGATGCCTGCACCTTATCTGAAAAAATTTTATGAGGATATTCGCTGATCGTTAAGCGTCCAGTCGTAATCTAGGTAGATAATGGGAGTATGAGACGCGATCGCAATCTCGGTTTTCAGATAAGCGCGGATATAATCGGGGATTGAGTTAGCGACTTTAAGAAAATCATCCCCGTACCATTTAAAGATGCGACTACAATAAAGGGTTTGACTAGATAGATCGTATCGAACTTTATTGGGATTATTAATAAAGCGGCTGGCGTCTTCCTCTAATTGGCTGCGTACTGATTCTGTCCAATAAGCACCAGGACGAAGCAAGGGACAGCCAATCGCCGCACAAACCAAGGCAAAATGAATACGGGGTTCGTTGAATTCGCGACGAAGGATTTTATGTTCGATTTGATTGAGGCTGTAACGGCGACTGGGTGGCAAAGGATGGCTGAAGAACCAGAGAAATGCCAACCAGTTTTGGATACCGAAAATCCGGGGTAAGATAGAATTTATTGGGTATCGTGCCAAAACGGAAGCAATCACAAAGGCATTGTAGAGGTTGATCCACAGCGCTAATTTTTCATCGGGATGGGAGAGAGATTTGGGATTGAGTTGTTCTACAGTCTTTAGCCAATTCATCAGGGTTTGGTATGACTGCTGTGACCAATCCTGATAATTGACGCGACCATTTTCATCAACGTACTGGCGTAAAAGTTGATCCAAAACTGTAAAATCAATCATTGTTAAGTGTCGGTTTTGTAACTGATTCAATTGTCAGGGTCTAGGGGTGGGTTTAGAGATTAAATTTAGTTTATTAGCAATAACTGATCAACAAAACCCGCCCGGATTCAATTGCCTTTTGTGACCAAAAACACTCCAACGGCAATCATTACACAGCCTGCGGCAGTGTTTATTCCTTTTCTTATTTTGGAACTCATCAGTAATCTTGCTTTATCCGCCATGAATGCATAACCCAGTTTTACACCGCCTACAGCCACTGTAGTAATGCCTATAATGATGCTAGTATCAAGATAAGATAGTTTAGAAATATCAATAAAAGCTGGAAAAAAACCCAGATAAAATAAAGTTGCTTTTTGATCGGCTAATGTAATAGACAATCCGGCTATAAAACTGGACAGCCAAGAGGATGCTGTAACTGCCTGCGTCTCCACGTTATTCAACTTTGATCGACATAAGCCTATTCCCAACACTATAATATAAGCGCCACCCAGATACTTGATTAGGACAAATAAGCCCCCCATTGTTCCAGCAAGAAGTGATAAACCCCAAATGGCTATTATTATGAAAATAATGTCACCCACTACTATGCCTATCGTTGTGAAAACACCATGAATAAATCCAGATGTAGCTGCTCTGGTGGAGACAGCCAATACACTAACACTCGGAATAGAAGCTAGCACAACCATCGCACTAAATAACGCAATAATGGTGCTAAATGTCATACTGCTTTTCATTAGTTTTAGCCAATTGAGATGAGATCCCCAACGTCTTGAAGAAGTCGGGGATCTGGGTAGAATTTGGGTATCGGATATCACGCCCTAAGATTTAGGATGACTGATTTAGGAACGCCTCGATCGCGTCGGCGGCGAGATGGCTAATCGGCTTACCTTGACTCGCGGCGGCGTCTTTGAGACGGCTGTAAAGATCATCGTTGAGGGAAATCCGATGTCGGGTTTTCTGGGTAGGTTTGGCAAAGACGTAATTGGCAGAATACTCCCGAATCGCATCAAAACCCACGCGATCGCAAAAATCCCCGAAACTTTCCCCAAGTTCGCGCTGTTGCTTGAATTGCATCAACATAGGTTCGAGGAAGGATTCGAGTTCTTCAATCGGCAGTTTTTCGATATAGGCTCGTGCTAACCTTGTCTGATCCGGTGAACCTCCTAACCAAATTTCGTATTTTCCTGGCGCACTCCCGACAAATCCTAATTCTGCCATGTAAGGTCTGGCACATCCATTAGGACATCCAGTCATGCGGATGACAAAATGCTCATCCTTTAACCCCAACTTGTCCAACAGCACCCGAATCCGCTCGGTAATACTCGGAATTACCCGTTCTGATTCAGTAATGGCTAAGCCACAGGTGGGTAGGGCTGGGCAAGCCATGGAATAGCGGACTAAGGGTTCGATACCCTCTGGGGTGATTTGAACCCCGTGTTGGTTGAGAATCTGTTCAATGGTTTGCTGCTGGTCCTTTTCAATCTCATAAAGAATGGCATTGTGGTTGGGTGTCATCCTCATGGGTAGGTCAAATTGCTTGACAATTTCCCGTAGGGCTGTTTTGAGTCGGAAATTGCCCTCATCTTTAACTCGACCATTCTCAATGGAAATGCCTAAAAATAGCTTACCGTCTCCTTGCTCGTTCCATCCCAGATAGTCTTTATATTTAAAGGCGGGGAGGGGTTTGTAGGCGGCTAGGGGTTTACCAAAGTACTCCTCAACCTTAGCGCGGAACTTATCAACGCCCCAATCATTGATCAGGTACTTCATCCGGGCATGACGACGACTCACGCGATCGCCATAGTCTCGCTGAGTTGCCACAATGGCTTTGATTAAGTCGAAGATATCATCTTTTGCCACATAGCCAATGGGGTCAGCCATACGGGCAAAGGTTTCTTCTTTATTATGGGTGCGTCCTAAACCACCACCGGCGAGAACATTAAATCCTTCAAGTTCTCCCTGCTGATTCATCATCACCACCAAGCTAACGTCTTGGGTGTAGAGGTCAACCGAGTTATCGCCCGGAACGGTAACACTACACTTAAACTTACGGGGCATATAATGTTCCCCATAAATCGGTTCTTCTGTATCCGAGAATATCGTACCGTTGCCATTACGCTGACGCGCCGCTTTCACCTCTGGGGCTTCTTCAGCGCTAATTGCCTTTTCCCCATCCAGCCAAATTTCATAATAAGCGCCCGTCTGAGGGGTTAATAAATCGGCAATTTTATCGGCATACTCCCAGGCATATTGGTAATCAGGACGAGTCTTGAACGGGGCGGGAGGTGCCATGACATTGCGGTTTAAATCCCCGCAAGCGCCAAGGGTTGAACCCATATTGCGGACAATGGCGGCGATGGTTGCCTTTAAGTTCTTTTTGAGAATGCCGTGAAGCTGAAAACCTTGGCGAGTGGTGACTCGCATGGTATGGTTCCCGTATTCATCGGAGAGTTGATCGAGTGTCAGATAAAGTTGGGGGGGGATAAACCCGCCGGGAGAACGGGTTCGCAGCATGAACTGATAGTCTTTTTCTTGCCCTTTAATCCGGTTATCGCGGTTGTCTTGCTGGTAGGAACCGTGAAATTTAAGAATTTGTACCGCATCGCCACTGAAGTGGGTGGTGTCTTCCAGCAACTCGCTGGCTACGGGTTCGCGTAAGAAGTTACTGCGTTCTTTTATGCCTTCAAGCTTAGACGTTTTCTGTACAGAGGGATTCTGAGATACAACCATGGATGCTATAAGTCCGAACGGATCAGCTATATTACCGTAAATCTATCGGGATTACGTTGAATACTCTGATCCTAATACTTGGGTCATCGGTGTGGGTGCGACTTTGATATAAATTAAGATTGTTGTCTTTGCTGGCGGTGCCTGTGCGATCGCAAATAAGATGCTAGTCTAGCACACGCTTGTCCGGAAGACCTACTGAAAGTTGGTGGGTAATGCCCCCCTACGGTATATCAAATTTCTCAATCTCTTTTCTACTCAGTCCTGTTACTTCTGTGATGGTGTCAATATCAGTCCCTTTTTGTTTGAGTTTTCTCGCTACGTTAATCTTTTCTTGCTGTTTGCCCTCCTCAATTCCCTCCAATCTTCCCTCTGAGCGCGAACCTTCTATCAGGCTAACTTCATAGCGCCGATTTTCCATAAATCTTAGGTAGTTCGCTCTTTCTTCTGCACTCAAGCTATCGACGAGTAAATTTTCCTTCGCTTCCGCTAACCCTTGGGCGGTAAATTCCTCTTTGATTTGGCTCTTTTTCAAAAAATATATCCATTCATCTAAGGGAGTCTTCGCTACCTCGTTAAAGTTGTTGACTTTAATCACATAATACTCCGGAAAAATCTCATATACCTCTTGGATATTAAACAACTTCTGCTGGTTTATTGATAGCCCCAACCTGTCCTCTAGATGCAACCCCCGAAAATCTAATATCCCTTTATAAATATAATCCTCCCCCTGCCCCAGAGAAAAGTAAACGACATTGACTGAATAAACTTTTTTGAGTTTACCGTAAGCTTCTCCTTTTTCCAGAAAATCCGTAATTAATCTCGATGTGCCGTAGAGCATCCGATGAAAATAATCTTGCTCTGTATTGTTTTGCACTTCAATCAGAATTAATTCACCCTGGTCATTTTCTGCCAGAATATCGACTCGATTCAGCTTGTCATCCTCGGTTTGTTGATTGCTTTCACCTTCGAGGATTGATTGAATCTTGATGGATTTCCCCAATAACTCGCTGAGAAACCCAGCCAAAACACCATAATTCGCTTTGTTTCTCAGTAATTTTTTAATCGCCCAATCAAATCGGATGTGTGTTTGGGGCATAAGGGCATCAATGGAAACGTTTACCTAATATATTTTGGCAGATTTTCGCCCTCATGATTCATGATAAGCTGAGCAATTCCTTCCGCCTGTTGACGTTGGGGTAGTTCCCCTGAATACCCTTTTTAACTAACGCTGCAAGTAAGTGCGATCGCATAATCGTTTAAGGATACCTGTTCACTACATTCTATCTTGGTGCTAAACGTTAAAAAAGAGAACTCTAAGCGGCACCCTTGAAAATGCCGCTCGCTCAAAAGAAATCAGGGCTTCTTCGGGTTCAGTTAACACCAAGGGGTAATGCTGTACCCCTAATCGAGCTAAATCCAAATATCGGATGTAGCATCCCCTCCGCTTGATGTTCCCAGCGACCGGCAATGTCAAAGTTTTCATCCAATAGCAGAAAACCACCCGGACCATTCCCTTCACTGTCACCTAGCATGGAGATCATCACCTGACTATTTGCCAGACAATGAACAGTATGGGGCGCACTCAGATTGGTTTTGGCTTTGATTTCTTCGGCTTCGATAACCTTGTGCAGTTTGGGGGCTTTGGGTTCCGCTGTATCCACAATATAAATCCGACTCGAACGGATTCCAGGGATAACTAGAAAGCGGCGGGATTTGTTACTATCATCGTGGCAGGAACTGCAAGCATTCCAGCCGAAGTGGTGCAATTCATCGCCAATGTAGGGCATGGGTAGGCGATGAATCACCTGGGAGTAGGTGGGGGAAGTGGGATCAACATCAATCGTGGCTAAGTAGTCCGGTTCTTCAATTCCCGTTCCCGTATAGAGGGCGATGGTATAGAGAACCGTTTCCCGGTCTGCTTTCATTGCTGCTTCAGGGGAAGCGTAACCGGGTCCACAACAGGCATGGGTCATAGGAAAAAGTTTGATTGTTGATTTTTGATTTTATCCGATATTTGGCTGCAATTTTCTAAATTAACAAGAACTATTTGTTTGTTCACAAGCGCCAATACTCACCCAGGTACTGGCACCATCTGACCAATGTTCTTTTTTCCAGATGGGGGCGTTATGTTTTAAGGTATCAATGGCATATTTACAGGCAGCAAAGGCTTCTGAACGATGGGGACAGCCTACAGCAACTAAGACGCTAATTTCGCCAATTTGTAGGCGTCCGATGCGATGGTGAATGACGACGCGATTGACGTCAGTCCAAGTTTGTCGAATGTCTTGGGCAATGGTGGCAAATACGCGCAATGCCATGGGTTCGTAGGCTTGATATTCCAGTGACACAACGGGTTTGCCGTCAGTTTGGTTGCGGACGGTGCCACTCATGACGACGACTGCACCATTGGCGGGATCGTCGGCGAGGGTATAGACATCGGCGAGGGATAGGGGGGCAAAGGTTATGGCAAAGTTATCATGGGTTTGCGGTTTTTGGGGAGAGGCTATAGACATGGTTACTTTGGGGGTTAACAACGGTAGATGGAGAATATTTTATTTGTACCGCACAGGTGCAGGGAGATTCACCCTTGTGGTCAACAGAAATGACTGACAACCTTGGCAGTAGCGATCGCGCCCTTACTTAACTTAATGGTACGGCTGTCGCCGCAAAGCCCAAACAACCACGTACCAGTAATAAACCTTCAGCCTTGGAACCTTGGAGCCTTGGAGCCTTTCGCTATATGATGAGTCCTGGCATAAAGGTAGCCAGCAGCGAAGCGGTTTGAGCAGGACACAGGGAACAGGGAATCGGCAACCGACAGAAAACTCATAGGTCTATTGTGCTTCTTAGATCCACAACAGCTTATACAATGACCAAAGGATGCCTTAAGCGATGCTAAGCGTGATATAACGATTTGAGGATGGTAGCACTGTGAAGGGCTGCGGTGAGTTTGGGGGAATCAATAATAAGCTGTAGACTAATTTAGCTGATCTCTCGATGACCTATTGATAATTGTGCTTAACAATGACTAACTTATGCGACATCTCCTCCAATACTCATTCTCTTATGTCCAATCTGTTGTTTAACAGCTCTATCCCAGGGTTTTAATGGAAACCTATCTAAATCATCCCACCTTTGGTTTACTTTTTCGTGTTTGCATGGTTGAAGAGAACCAGGAACTGTTCACCACTCTCTACGCCCAGCGCCTATTTTTTTTGGTGACGACTGGCTCGAATGGTTTGGCGTTTGAACCGATTAGTCGGTCAGATGCTCGCCATTTAGTGGAAAATCGTCTCCGCATTCTCCGTCGTATGGGTGCATCCAAAGATTTTGAGCAGCTTCAGAAAATTCATAAGCAAACGTTCCAATGAGCATTAGCCGTTGATTTTTGGATGATTCACTCTCTCTCGTGACTCCCTTATTGCTCATCTCAAATCATGACAGGCTCAATTACAGAACGTATTGCTCAGATTCGCCAACAGCTACCGCCAGACGTGCGGTTAATTGCTGTGACTAAACGAGTGTCGGTAAAGGCAATACGCGAAGCCTATCAGGCTGGCGTGCGAGATTTTGGCGAGAGCCAAGTTCAAGAGGCGGCGGCTAAACAGGAAGAACTTCAAGATTTGCCTGACATTACCTGGCATTTGATCGGACATCTTCAGAGCAATAAGGCGAAAAAAGCCTTAACTCAATTTCAGTGGATTCATTCCTGTGACAGCCTCAAGTTAGCCCAGCGACTGAATCAATTCGCCTCTGAGTTCGCCGTCAGCCCCCAAATCTGTCTCCAGGTCAAAATTATGCCTGATCCCAATAAGTATGGTTGGACGATACCGGAATTGCTCTCGACTCTACCTGAACTGGATCAGTGTAAAGCGTTGCAAATTAAAGGATTAATGACGATTCCACCTTTTGGATTGTCCTCCCAGGAAACTCTGGGTGTCTTTGAGCGGACTCGTGATCTGGCTAATGAAATTGGACAGCAAAATTGGTCGAATTTGCGAATGCAGCAGCTTTCTATGGGAATGTCAGAGGATTATGCCCTAGCGGTTCAAGCGGGTGCAACGATGGTAAGACTAGGGCGTACTATTTTTGGTGAACGTGGGGATTAAGTAGGCGAGGAAGGGAGTGATTAATCAGCATCATGAGTAAGCAACTGCTGTATAGTGCCAAAATAACTCTTATGATAAGTATTGTCTTGTGAGTAATTCCTGGGTATTTTCGCCCCTATGGCATAGAACTACCCGTTTGACTAGAAGCGGGTGTATACTAAGGGCTTACTTTTAACAAGCTCCGGTGGTAGGAAATGTTAAGCGATCGCGGGGTAAGCTAGCCGTTTGCTTGGAGTTTCGGTCTCAACCCGCAAGAGTTAAAGACTTATACCTCAACGAGGGTCGATTCTAGCGCTTCCCCCGACAAATCCTAAAGTTGTGATGGAGAGTAAATCCAATGAACAATATTTTTAACAAGCTGCGAGATTTTGTGGTTGGTCCTAATGATCCCGAATATGAGTATGAATACGAGGATGTGGATGGAGAGACGTATCAAAATCTCTATCAGCAAGAACCACCTATGCCAGCGCCTGCGGAGGAAGAACGTCCTCCTCGACGTCGGGTTCGGGAACGAACCGTTGTAGGATCGGATTCAGGAATGGGAGCGGTAAACATGAATAATGTGATTGGTATGCCGGGAGCGGTAAACGGTATTTCGGAAGTCGCCGTCATCGAGCCACGTTCGTTTGAAGAAATGCCCCAGGTGATTCAAGCCCTGAGAGAGCGCAAGTCTGTGGTTTTAAATCTAACCATGATGGACCCAGATCAAGCTCAACGAGCCGTGGATTTTGTCGCGGGCGGAACGTATGCGATTGACGGTCATCAAGAGCGCATTGGTGAAAGTATTTTCCTATTTACACCAAGTTGCGTGCAGGTTAGCACTCAATCAGGTGTAATTCACGAAGTTTCTGAACCAACTCGTGCGTCACGTTCAACGCCTCCTCCGAGTTGGACATCTGAGCCGGAGCGGATGGCTCAGTAATCTAATTAAAATTGTCGAGAATCGAATGTCCGTTCATTCAAGGAAGGGTGGGTGTCTATCAAGCTTGGCATAATCGGCGGTGGGGTAATGGGAGAAGCGATCTTATCTCGCCTAATCGCTCAGCAAGTTTATCGCCCTGATGATGTGCTGGTCAGTGATCCCCAAGCACAGCGACGAGAGGTTTTGAGGCAACTGTATGGGGTGAGAGTGACCTCTGATAACGGGGCGGCGGCGGAAGCGCTTGAGGTTTTACTATTGGCAGTTAAACCTCAAGCGCTTCAGGCGGTAGCGAGTAGCTTGGTGTCGAAATGGGGCGCTACCCCTCCCCATCCAGAGAACCTGCCTCTAGTAATTTCGATTTTAGCGGGTGTGTCTCTCAGGAAACTTGAAGCCGTATTTGAGCATCAGCCAGTCATTCGGGCGATGCCAAATACGCCAGCAACTGTAGGAGCAGGAATAAGCGCGATCGCACCAGGAAAAACCGTCACCCCGAAGCACCTGGAGGGGGCAAAAACCATTTTTGGCGCGGTGGGCGACGTGGTAGAGGTGTCAGAATCCTTAATGGATGCGGTAACCGGATTATCGGGATCGGGACCTGCTTATGTGGCAATGATGATTGAAGCCTTAGCCGATGGGGGTGTAGCCGCCGGACTACCGAGAGCGATCGCGTCTAAATTAGCTCTTTCCACGGTATGGGGAACCGCACAACTGTTGCAGGATAAACAAATCCACCCCGCTCAACTTAAAGATCAAGTGACGAGTCCGGGTGGCACTACAATTGCTGGAATTGCTAAATTGGAGCGTGCCGGTTTCCGTTCAGCACTTATAGAAGCCGTACAAGCCGCTTATCGGCGCTCTCAACAATTGGGTCAATAGGAATCGTCATTTGTCATACTCGCTCCCGAAAAGAAGCAAGCTAAGTCATTCGTCATACTTGCTCTTCGAGAAGCAAGCTAAGTCATTCGTCATTTATTTTATAGACGATGCCGCCTCAGTATTCTTGGATCATTCCCATCTATAACGAAGAAGAAACCCTCCGGGAAATGTATCGTCGGATCAGCGCTGTCGCCGATCGCATGGATGGTCTTGTAGAATTCATTTTAATTAATGATGGCAGTCGCGATCGCTCAGTACAGATTATCCGAGAACTTCACCAGCAGGACAAGCGAGTCTGTTATCTGAGTTTGGCACGCAACTTTGGGCATCAGATTGCTGTAACGGCAGGTCTGAATTTTGCCCGGGGTCAGGTTATTGTTGTCCTAGATGCGGATTTGCAAGATCCACCCGAGTTAATCCCAGATATGGTGGAAAAGTGGCGACAAGGCTATCAAGTGGTTTATGCTCAGCGCATTAAACGTCGTCAGGAACGTGTGTTTAAGCGCTTCACTGCTTATGTATTTTATCGTCTACTCAAGTCTCTCGCCGAGGTGGATATTCCCACAGATACGGGTGATTTTTGTTTAATGGATCGGCAAGTTGTTGATCTGCTCAATGCCATGCCCGAACAAAACCGCTACATTCGAGGCTTGCGATCGTGGGTGGGTTTTCGGCAAACCGCTATTCGGTTTGAACGTGATCCCCGTTTTGCTGGGGACGTTAAATACACATTTCGTAAATCCTTGGCGTTAGCAGTGAACAGTTTAGTCTCATTCTCTAAAGTACCGTTACGATTATCCACCTATCTCGGATTGCTGTCGGCGGCGTTAGCTTTATTCATGTCGGTGTTAGTCCTGTACTGGCGTTTAACCTCACCCAATTCCCCCTTAACAGGATTTGCCACGATCGCGATCGCCATTTTCTTTCTGGGATCGGTGCAGCTCATCAGTATCGGTATATTAGGGGAATATATTGGGCGAATTTATGAAGAGGTCAAAGCCCGACCCCTTTACACCTTAGCAGAAGTGGGTGGTTTCCCTGAGCAATCTAGATACCCAACCTGTTAATTTTGTCAATATTTTATAATCAAAAACTATTCCCCTTGAGTAGGCAAAAAAAATATAAAAATAATTTTAGTTTACCTAAAAATTATTTACGTCTATAGCCTGAACTTTGGTCATTATTCACGCAACTTTGATTTATATGGAAATCCCATATCGGTAGCTGAGCCCCTTCGCTTCCCTAAAGGGCAGGCTAATGACAAAGATGCGATAGTGCAAGCCCCTGCGCCTTCAGCCGGGGGAGTGTCAATGATTACTGGATCGATACTCTAGGGCGTAGTACTATCAGGATGAGTGTTGCCCTGTCTTTCCCAGATACCCTGTGATTACCAACTCCGTTGATGCAATTCTTAACCGCGCCCTAGCTGGTGAAGACATTTCTCCAGATGATGGCGTTATTCTCCTGGAGCAAACTGAATCGGCTGCTGTGGCGGCGATTCAGGAAACGGCTGATCAATTGCGCTACCATCAGGCTGGCGATCGCGTCACCTACGTGATTAACCGTAATATCAACTTTACTAATATTTGTACTCAGCACTGTAGTTTCTGTGCCTTCCGCCGCGATGCGGGTACAGAGGGTGCGTATTGGTTAGATTGGGGGCAAATTCTGGAAAAGACGGGGGATGCGGTACAACAGGGGGCGACGGAAATTTGTATGCAGGGGGGTTTAAACCCAGAGGCAAAAATTAAGGGTGCGGCTTTACCCTATTATCTGGAATTGGTGCAAACCATCAAGCAAGCATTTCCCCAACTGCATCTCCATGCCTTCTCCCCCCAGGAAGTCCAATTTATCGCTGAACAAGATGGATTGAGTTATGCTGAGGTGATTACCGCACTACAAGACGCTGGGGTTGGTTCAATGCCTGGAACAGCAGCTGAGGTTTTAGATGATGAGGTGCGGCGCATCCTTTGTCCGCAAAAGACGAATACGGCAACCTGGTTAGAAATTGTGGGAACGGCACATCGATTGGGAATGCCCACAACCAGCACCATGCTTTCGGGTCATATTGAAACCAAGCAACAACAAATGGGGCATTTAGCCAAGCTGCGATCGCTCCAGCAAAGAACTCGCAATCAAAGCTACTCCGGCTATATCACAGAGTTTATTCTACTGCCGTTTATCGGTCAAGATGCCCCTAAACCGCTACGTCAACGTGTGGGGCGAGATCAACCGATTCTCAATGATGCCCTATTATTAACGGCTGTGGCGCGAATTTTCTTGGGTAATTGGATTACTAACCATCAACCAAGCTGGGTGAAATTGGGTCTTGCTGGTGCGAAAGAAGCCCTCAGATGGGGCTGTAATGACATTGGCGGCACGTTAATGGAAGAACATATCACCACCATGGCAGGCGCTCAAGGGGGAACCTGTATGGAAGTTGAGACGCTTCAGGACGCGATTCGTTCGCTAGGGCGTCCCTACCAGCAACGAGATACACTTTATCGACCGATGCTACAGCAATTTTCAGTTGCATAAGCCCAAAGGGGAAAAAAATTCCGAAAGTAGGGGCGCATAATCGCCTAAACCCTTAATATACCGTAGGGTGGGCACTGCCCACCAGAATAGGAGGAACGTGCCATTCGTTCTAAGATCGATTTTCTGTCGCTTCAACCAGTTGCGCCATAGAACAAGTCAAAATGCTACTATGCACCCCAACCGGGTATCAGGATTGGGTGATGGATTTTACCAAGATACATCTGAGTGAGGTTACAATTGACGGTTGGGTAAAGTAGGAGTGGACAGTCGATGCAGTCTACCACGCCAAAGCGATACAAAGCAATACAAGTTAAAAGCTGGCAAAATATTTGTAACCGAGGGTTTGGATACTTTGAATTCGAGACTCGTCAATCAGTCTGGTTTCATGTCACATCCCTACCTAAAGCAATTAGTCCCTGGTTTAGGCGTGAATCTGATCAGAAACGTCTACTACCTGTTGTATCTTTTATTATTATTGACACAGATAAGGGACAACAAGCCGATGATATCCGCGTAGAATCAGAACCCTCTCTTCAGCTTATCTGGCGCAAAGGAGATGACTATGTTTCTCTAGCTACAGGGAAAAAAGGTGTCATTTTGCCCGGTTATGAATTTGGTCAGAGTGACTTCTTTCACTGTGAAATTTTCCCAATTTTACCCGGTTGTGAAGATGTCAACGGCATTGACTTTCTGGCTATCCCCCATGAATCTTTTATTCTCGGCAAAGATAAAGCAGAAGCAGTAGGAGATAGGCAAGTATTAGCCGATGGTTTGGTTGAGATGTTTCGTCAACCGGATGCTTATTCAATTGATGATCCTATAGTTTGGTTGAAGCAGCAGCTTGAAGAATTTAACCAGAGTTTTGCGTTTTCCCTTTCCCTACATGCCAACACGCAAAACAGCTTAACTCGCTTGCTCCAGGAGCGATACTCGACCATTTGGTTGACGGATAAAGTTCAAAAATTAGCCGTCTATTTTCCCAAAATACAGAAAATCATTTGGTCAGAAAAACAAGAAGAATGGGAAAAGAATAGTATTGCCCTCGACCTCGAATCAGATGGGAATAGAATCTGGCAGTTTGCTTTATGGGGACGGGGAACACCATTAGTCAATTTAACTGGACAAGAATTTTCGGATGAAGAGGTTCGGCGTAAGTTTAATGAATTTACGGCAGGAAAAAGAGTGATTGGGCATAATATTAAGGTATGGGACTTAACTATCTTGCGCCAGAAAGGTTGTGATGTTGACAATGTTGATATAGTTGACACTCTTGAGGAAGAGATGAAGCTTTGTCCACTGCGTCTCTGCTATGCACTCAAGACAAGTCACAAAGCTATTGAAGATGCTGAAAAAGTGCTGGAATTAGCTATTAATCAGTACCAACGCAGTGATGAAGCGCCAGAAAGCATTCGCGAAAAAGCTAAACAAGAGTCCGATTCATTTTTCCTCTCAAATGCGAAGAGTATGCAGATAAGCTTAATCAGCAATTCCAGGAAGCGGGACAGCGTAATTTTCGGGTTGGTTTTTATCATGCAGGAATGAAACCCGAAGCCCGCCAGGAAACTGAGGAGGAGTTTCGAGAGGGCACAAAAGTTGTAATTTTGGCAACCAAAGCATTTGGGATGGGCATAGATGTTCCTAATATTCATTTTGCCTTTCATTTACAACCGCCGGATTCACTAGAAGACTACCTGCAAGAGATTGGAAGAGCTGGGAGAAACGAGCAGAAACGGCAAGATGCTGAACTTCGAGATGACAAAGTACGCTGCATTCTCTTCTACAGTAAAGAAAGCTTTGCCAAGGCGCGATCGCAGCTGCAGAGAAACCGCTTACACTGGAGTGATGTTGAGGCAATGCGAGTCGCGATCGCGGATTACCAAACCCAATTCGTCAACCCATCCCATTCTTTGATTATCCCGGCTGATCTGATTACAGAATCCGATTCGCTAAAAGATAAAACGAATCCGGAAACAACTCAGCGAATGTTGCTGCATTGGCTAGAAAAATTAGAGCGAATCGAGTTGGGCGATCGGGTAGTTTCCCACGTTGACCTATCATTGGGAGTCGCTAACCTGTCAACTCACTCCAGCTTAGGTGAACGGATACGTGATCGGGGAGGGACAACAGAAAAGTGGGTCAGTCTTTCACTATTGGACATTCAAACCTGCTTAAATCTCAATAGTTTTAGTGAGGTTTTTCGGGAACTGTTTCGACTGCATCAACAAGAGATCATTTGTTGGCATCGTCATTTCCGCATCAAAATGACAAAATTTGGTCAAACGGAAATGGCAAGTGACAAAGATAAGTTATGGTTGAAAGCTTATCAATTCCTATTGCAGTTAATCGGTGAATGGCGACAAAAAAGCTTGAATGTGAAAATAAGTCAATCTGACATCGAAAAAAGGTTGACTCAGAAAGCTAGTGAACTTTTCCCCCGATCGAATGAGTCACCCACTCCAGAGGAACGGCGTTTCCTCAAATCTTGGACTCCGATGGTACGTTTACTCAATAAATTAGATGGCATTAAAATACGCACTCGTTTAGAGCGAGATATTATTTATGATATCCGAATTCAGTCGAATGATCTGGACAAGGAACTCGATCAGATTAATAAAATTTGCCAACAGATTTTACTTCTAATCAAGCAAGAACATGAACAACAAAAGACCATTAATCTGGGTAACTTGATGCAAGCCGCCGCAATCGATAATCCTGACCGTTTAAAAGCCGCTCTGTACTGGCTCAGAAGTCTGGGTTATATTGCTTATCAGCAGGATTTTCTGCCAACTTCACTCAGCGTTAAAATACAAAAGCGATTTACTGAAGCTGTTTTAGAAGAAAACATAAATCAATCTGATAGTCAGATTCAAGAAGACTTTAATAATTACTTTTTACTCAAGGAATGGCGATTAAATGCCTTGGCAACACTAACAGAAGTTCCGGAAAGCCATCAACGTGAGTTCATAAAAGACTATTTTGCTTGTAAAAATATTGCCGAAATTCAAGACATAATTTTGAACCAATTATCTGGCAATAGTCGATTGGGTCAACAACTTCGCCAAGACGCTTTTAAGAAAGCGATAGCCGAATTAAACAAAGAGCAAAAGGAAATTGTTGAGGCTTGTCCGAGAAACTCTCTCATTGTCATAGCTGGACCCGGTACAGGTAAGACGAAAACACTGTTGCTATGTGTGGCTTATCTGATTGTAGAGCAACGGGAAAATCCGGCAGATCTTCTTGTGCTGGCATATAATGCAGCCGTCGTTGCCGAATTGCGATCGCGCCTAAGCCGACTCCTCCGTGATTTAGGCTATGCTAGCGCTTATGGGAGTCTCCCTATCTACACATTTCATGGCTATGTCCGCCGCACTTTAGGCAATCAGTTGGATGAAAATTGTTCTCTAGAAGACTATCCAGCAAAGTATTTGGAAATCACGGAAACGAATAAAAGCCTAATTAGACCCGATAGTCGTGATGCTCCTCATTATATTTTTATTGATGAATATCAGGATATAACTCAAGAGCGCTATGAAATGCTCAGGCGGATCAAAAGTGACAATACTAAACTGATTGCCATTGGGGATGATGACCAAAGTATATACGGATACGATCGCAAAAATGGGAAAGAATCTAAGTCATCTGTTTCTTATTTTAAACGGTTCGAGCAAGAGTTTGACGCCCACAAAAAAAGTTTGTTTATAAACTATCGGGCACTCTCACCACTTCTCGATGTAACCGAAGCATACATCAGCCGAAATTGCCATCGTTTGCGACAAAACCAACTTCAATCTGGACGTAGGGATGAAGAGACATTAACAGGAGAAGTGAAGCTAGAAAAAGCGAATAATGCTCATCTTCAAAAAATTCTCGAAGCAATTGATGAGCTATTAAAGCGTCCTCATCTTTGTTCTCTTGCCGTTCTCTTCCGGACTAATCCTGAACTTTACCGCATCTTAGGTGATATTCGAGATCGGTTTAGTAAAAGAACTTATATTAGAGTTCAAGGTGGGCGAGAGCGGTTTGCTGATCTACGTGAAGTCGCTGTTTTGTTGGATCAACTCAAACAAAACCCGGAACAGAAAATTGGGTCATTCGCAGTAAACATCGAAGAGCGCACTCAGGAGTGCCTGAAACCGTATCAGGGAGTATGGAGTAAAAGCTCCTATGAATTTTTGGAAAAAGCGGCTTTATCATTTGAGGAGAGCTATTCTCCTGATACACCGATCTCAGAATTTATTGAACAGATTGAAGATATTCGCCATCTGAGCGAACTCACCTGGTTTTCTAAGCAATATCAACAGCAAAATCAGCCAGGAAAGCCAGAGATTATACTCTCAACCATTCACAAAATTAAAGGATTAGAGTTTGATGCTGTACTAATTCCGGCTGCCGATTGTAGTAAAGATATTTCGGACAAAGAGGAGATTGAAGAAGAACGACGGGTGCGTTATGTTGCCATGACACGAGCGCGGGATTATTTGTATTTAATCGAGGGGGAGCGTGAAGAACGATTAGCCGCAGGACAGCCTATTAAGGCTAAGGAAAATGGGCAGCTAGGGTTAAAGTTTGATTCAGGTGACAGTTATGTAACTAATAATGAAGTAATGTTTACTCTTTTCAACTTCGCTAATGATAACTATGCTAGATTTAAGACGCAGCGAGAACTCACAAACGGAAAGGGTCAGGGGTTACAGGATTTAATTTTCCAGCAAATCGGTGAAGGTGATCCATTAGAATTAATTTGGGACAGGGGAAGAAACCAAAGCTATTACCATCTTTTTCACCCGATACTGAGAACCAAAATTGGCAGAGTTACGCCAGAAAACTCCACCTACATTCGGCAATGGTTCCCCAACCAGAATGGCTTACAATTACAAGGTATTCGCGTAACTAGCATCTCGCGTTTTCGTGTTCCCAAGGAAGGCGAAAATGGATTTAAATTCAACCAGAATCTGTGTCAATCCGTGTTGGCGCAGGGATATTACTACATCGTCAACTGTGCTGGATACTTACGATCTGAGGATGATTTCTAGCCCCACATTCGATAACAGATGTAAGAAATTTGACCTAGGGAATTAATTCAAAACCCTGTCCGACTAGCAAGGGCGAAGGATCAAGTAGGGGCGGGTTTAGTCACATCAGGGTGAAGTCAAAAATGATAGTGGTAAAACCCGCCCCTACACAGGCGCCAGATCCCATTAGCGAAACGAAGGGTCAAAACACCTCTCCCCTGCTAAATTAGCAATAACACTGCAAGCGCGATCGCGTCGGTTCATGGTCAAAAAAAATAAACTCCTTCCACGATTAGCGTTGACAACAGTCGTTGTGCTGATTAGCGGGAGTGTCATAGCCTATTCTCTGTTCGTACAACGTAATCTCTGGCTAGAAAATGCACCAGTGGGGGCAAAACTCGTCCCTCAAGACACCCTGATCACCGCATCGGTGTCTACAGATCCCGATAAATGGCGACAATTGCAGCAATATGGAACACCCACCACTCAAGCCACGTTGAGCAAACAACTCGCCCAACTTGAGAAAAGCCTGCTAACAGATAATGGCTACGACTACCAGAAGGATATCCAACCGTGGGTAGGGGAAACGGTAATGATTGCCTATCGGGGTGATAGTACATCTGCACCAGAAACAGAACCGGGGCAAACCTCTTCTGTCGGATTACCGTTTATCAAACTCCCCGACTTGATCCTCTTACCCATTGACAACCCCGCCCAAGCCAGACAAATCTGGGATAAAACCAAGTCTCAGAAAGTCACCCAATTTGGCGAGAGAAGCTATCGCGGGGTTCAAATTCGCCAAACCCAAAAGTCAAATAGTCAAAACTATTCTGTCGCCGTCTTGGAAAGTTTTGTCGTGGTTACGTCAAATCCCCAAACCATGAATCAGGTGATTGACACCTACAAAGGTGCGGCGTCTGTGGCGGCTACACCGGGATATATTGAAAATTTGGCTAAAATTGACACCGCCCAGGGGTTTGCTCAAGTGTACTTGAACCTACCCGTCTTTACCGCAACCGCCGCCGCCAACTCCACGCGGGAGCTTCTCCCGGAACAAATAGCCGAAAGCCAACCCCAGCAAGGGCTGGCGACAACTCTATCCTTAGAGTCTGATGGGATACGTTTTCGCGGGATTTCTTGGCTCAAACCCAATAGCCAAAACACCTATCCGGTAGAAAATACCAGTAGCCGCTTACCCAGACGCCTCCCCGCCAATACCCGATTAATGCTCAGTGGTAGTAATTTAGCCCAATTGTGGAACAGTTATGCCCAAAACGCCCCGTCTAATCCCCTGATCCCCATTCCCCCGGCGAATCTAAGTGCGGGTGTACAGACAATCTTGGGTTTAAATGTCCAAGAAGATTTATTACCCTGGATGGCGGGGGAATGGGTAATCGCTCTCATCCCCGCAACTGAGGATTTGCTCATCCCGCCAGAAAATCAGCCGCCGACAACCCTAGGGGCGGGTGTAGCCTTAATGATTTTATCGAGCGATCGCGCGGGTACAGAAAAAGCTTTCCAGCAGCTTGATCAAGTCATGGAAACTCGCTATCAGTTTACCGTTGAAAACACCCAACTCAATAGTCAACCTGTGGTGCAATGGATCTCTCCCCTAGGGGGCGTAACCGCTACCCATGGCTGGTTAGAAGGAAATATCGCTTTCCTCACCTTCGGCGCACCCATTGCTAATGCCATTGTCCCTCAACCTCAAGCCCCCTTGACTCAAACGCCCCTATTTCAGCAAATCGTACCCACAAAACCTAGCCCCCATAACGGTCAAGTTTTCATTGAGGTTGAGCGTACCTTAAATCAAGATAATTTAAATCTGCCTCAACTTCCCCCTCAACTCAATGAGATGATTCAGGCAATCCGTGCGATCGGTTTTACGTCGGCAGTTGAAGATCAGAGTGAAACACGCTTTGACTTATTTGTCAAGCTAAAAACAATACTACCGTCCAATCAAGTTCCGGTTCCTCCATCCCCAATCCCCAAGAATCCAGAAAATCGTTATGATTAGGTTTTTCGCCTCTCGTCAAAGGCAGCAATCCCGATAGGATAATAGTAACGCGGCAATTTATTTGCAAACGATTGAGTCGAGAAGCATATTTATGGATCTAGTTTCACTCCAAAACAGCTTAGATAATATTTCATTTGCAGTTCTCCTGGTAACCATGCTGCTGTATTGGGTTGGGGCTGCGTTTAAGAACATTCCCTATCTGCCCACCTTGGGCGGAACGGGTATGATCATCGCCAACCTGTGTATCGCCGCGTTACTCGGCGCCCGTTGGTTGAATGCAGGTTATTTTCCCTTAAGCAATCTCTATGAATCGCTCTTTTTCTTAGCCTGGGGGATCACAGCGATGCATCTGGTAGCGGAAAAAATGAGCGCGAGTCGTTGGGTGGGTGTGGTTACATCCCCCGTCGCCATGGGAATTACCGCCTTTGCTGCTCTGTCACTACCAGCGGATATGCAACAGGCGGAGCCTTTAGTCCCGGCGCTGAAATCCAACTGGCTGATGATGCATGTCAGTGTGATGATGCTCAGTTACGCCACACTAATGGTGGGAGCACTGTTAGCGATCGCCTTTTTAGTCGTGACTCGTGGTCAAAATGTTGAACTGCGAGGTAGTTCTGTCGGTATAGGTAGCTATCGCCGTAAGGATAACTTGACCGGGAATGCTTCCTATCAGTTAAAACGGAATCAGGATAACCTCCAGCCTCAGGTGAGTGGCGATAATGGGGCAATGGCGATGAGTTGGCAAGACAAGTCGGGTTCGACAAGCACAGCCGTTCTAGATGCTGTCACGTCTGCTCCATCCTCCGCATCAGAGTTGCGTCGCGCACCCACCCTTTCTCCCCAACGTCTAAACTTAGCGGATACGTTAGATAATATTAGCTATCGGATTATTGGGCTAGGATTTCCGTTGCTGACGATTGGCATTATTGCCGGTGCAGTTTGGGCAAATGAGGCATGGGGTTCGTATTGGAGTTGGGACCCAAAAGAAACCTGGGCATTAATTACCTGGTTAGTGTTTGCCGCTTACCTTCATGCTCGCATTACCCGAGGCTGGCAAGGACGCCGACCTGCTATCCTAGCGGCAACAGGATTTGTTGTAGTCTGGATTTGTTATCTTGGGGTGAATCTATTGGGTAAAGGATTGCATTCCTACGGCTGGTTCTTCTAGGGATTCCAGGACTGATCAACGCGACGACCAAATCGCTTACCGAAGTCGGGGGAGCGCCAAACAATCGCCGTGTCAGGCGTCAGTTGAACGGATCGATCGTGCTCAAACGACTCGCTCCGTTCAGGAGCGAGTAACTAGATGCAAGAATCCCCCGCATTTATGCGTGGGGAGTGTCAATCCTAGGTGATCCAGCTAATGACCCAATTTGTAAATCATGATTAAGCACAAAAGTAGAACGTTAATCGGGGAAAATGGGCGTAGATAATCAGTTTGAGCCACTTGCTAGTGGTGAAGTCTTATCCGTTGACGAATCAGCACAAATCTTAATTGGGCATCATACCTTCCGAGTAGGCGAATTGGCAGACGCGCTCAAAACGCAGCTTGAGTATGGGTTAAGTGAATGGACTCAAGACAAGGATGCCTGGTTTAGTGAGGAGGGTATCTCCTGTGAAGTCTTGCGATTTAGTTCAAGTGGCTGGCAAAAAGGCAAGGTGAGAATTAATCTGGAATTTTGTCCTCAGGTGGCTGAGGATGAGGAGCCAGTAAAATCGGTCAGTGGGGAAGATGAGAGTGAGGATGAGTTCGCTTTGGCAGACTCCTCAACCACCATGGATCAGGAACTCGATTTACAGCAGCCGTCTATGAGTCTGGATGAGGAGGAGTATGAGTTATCTGCCTTCAGCGATGAGGAGCAACAGCAAGACCGCCCCAGTGACATCTATGATGAGATGGAGCAAAGGGGGGCAACTTTCCAAATGGAGGAATTAGAACAGGAAGAGCCACCTTTTAATTTTGAGGATGACTTCGAGGAAATGTCTCCCAGTGCGGAGGAAACATCAGTTAGCTTTGAGGATGACTTCGAGGAAATGTCTCCCAGTGCGGAGGAAACATCAGTTAGCTTTGAGGATGACTTCGATGAACTCTCTGGTGATGAGGAAGACACATCAGTTAGCTTTGAGGATGACTTCGATGAACTCTCTGGTGATGAAGAAGACACATCAGCTAGCTTTGGTGATGACTTCGATGAACTCTCCCAAAGCATTGAAGAAGAGTTGGAGATGGAAGAGGAAAGCACCAGCAATGATGAGGAGTTGCTAGATCTGGGAGCGATTGCCACAGAAAGTGATGAGGAACTTGATTTTGGTCAGTCCTCTGCTAGTGATGAAGATGAGTTTGATTTGAGCGATTTATCCTCAAGCTTCGAGGAGGAGGAGAATGATAATGATACAGACTCGCTTCTCGATGATGTTTGGCAAGAAATGAGTCAAGAAAGTTGGCGAAGTAATCAGTAACGTTGTTCCTGTTGGCTCAATTAACAGGTTGGTAGCTGATGAACTTGTAAGCATGTCTAAACGTTCGGATTGGACGCCGCTTCACGCCCGTATTCATCAAACGCTAAAGACAAGGCAGATCTTAGCGCCGAGTCGTCATGTTTTGGTGGCTGTATCAGGGGGACAAGATTCCCTCTGTTTAATGAAACTGCTTTTGGATTTGCAGCCGAAGTGGAAATGGCAGCTCGCGATCGCCCATTGTGATCACCGTTGGCCCGCAGACAAGGGGTTGGCGGATCACATTCAACAACTGGCTCAGGGTTGGGCAATTCCCTTTTATCTAGAAATCGCGGCTCAAGTGACTCAGAGTGAGGGGGCGGCTCGACAATGGCGTTATCAAGCATTAGGTAAGATTGCCCAAACTCATGGGTTTCAAGATGTGGTCACAGCTCATACCCAGAGCGATCGCGCGGAAACGGTTTTGTATAATCTGATTCGAGGTACAGGGGTTGATGGTCTACAATCGCTGACCTGGCAACGTCCTCTAGTCCCAGGGGTGCAGCTTGTGCGCCCATTACTAGAAGTCACCCGTGGGGAAACGGGGGAGTTTGTAGATCAACAGCACTTACCGGTTTGGCTGGATGCCTATAATCAAGATCTGCGCTATGCTCGCAATCGCATTCGCCAAGAGGTGCTACCTTATTTCAAAACTCATTTTAATCCGCAAGTGGAAACGGTTGTTGGTCATACAGCAGAACTGTTACGCGCTGATGTTGAGTATTTAGAGACGGCGGCGCGATCATTACGCGAGCAAGCCATGGTTTCTACGAGTGAGAATGAACCCAAGACAGCTCTAAAACTCAATCGCTTAGTCTTGCGACAAGCTCATCTCGCCCTACAACGCCGTGCTATTCGACAGTTTCTAGCAATTGTCCAATCGACGGCTGCCAATTTTGAGCAAATTGAAGCGATTACGGCTTTAATTAATGCACCCAATCGCTCTGGTACCTCATCCTTTCCAGGAGGAGCAAGCGCTCAAGTCCAAGGGGACTGGATTATTTGGCACGACAGTCAGAGGGAGTAGAGGAAGCCATGTAGAAACGTGCTTTTGAAGCCTTGGAGCCTTGGAGCCATGCTCCATTATGAAGCCGCCAGTTCCGGTGATTCAACCATGCCATCAACCGTTTGTCGCATCTCAGAAATTGCCTGGAGTTGATAGTCGCCAACTTCCTGAATTTGATTGAGCGCTTCTGCGATTGCTTCGAGTATCTGGCGAATTTGATTAAGCGCCTCTTGTTTGGACGGTAAGATTTCTTGATAAAGATTAACTTGACTCCAAAGTTCAGCGACTTCCATTTGCATCGATTGCCAGTTTTCTTCCAAGCTTTGTAACTCAGAGCGTTTGGCATCTTGCTCACTCGCTTGCTGAGCAATCATCTCCTCAGCTTGGCTAATACTTTGGCGCATTTGCTCAACCTGGCTTTCCAGTTTTTCCAGTTCGCTTTCCTGCTGTTGTCGCTGAGCTTCAAGCTGGTTTAAGACTGGACCGAGGTCAATTTTATGGGTATCGTCGCTACTCCCGTCACTAATACCCTGGCGACGGCGTAAGACACGGACATGCTGATTGAGAATTTCTTCTCTCTCCCGCAGGTTACGGCGTTGACCGACGAGAGTTTCATCAAGCATTTGATAGCGGTCTTGCTCGTCGGCTAACTCGGTTTCCAAACTAATGCGATCGTACTCGCTGGCGTTATTAATTTTTTCTTGTATTTCTTCTACCGATTGGCGCTGGAATGTGAGTTCCTCTTCCTGATCGTTGACAAAACGCACCACTCTCTCTAAATCTTGCTGTAAATTTTGCACGATTTCCTGGAGTTCACCTAGGGGCATATTTTCCAGCCCTTGAATGTCAACCTCTTGGCTAATTTTGACATCGGCTGAGGTGGTTGCTAAACGGGCAAGCTCTTGATGTAACTCTTGGTGAGTTTGGAGTTGCAGGCTCAGTATATGTACGGATTCTTGCTTCATTTCCCAGGCATTCTGCTGCACCTTGAATTCAGCTTGCGCCTCTTCAAATGAGGTTTGAACCTGATCTAACTCTTGCTTACGCCGTTGAATTTCTAACTCTTGCTCGTCAATGTCGGTTTGTCGTTGCTCAGCTTGTTGGCGCTGATATTCCAGTTTTTGCCAGTCATTATCCAGTTCTGACTGTTGTTGATCAACGATTTCAAACGCCTGATTCAACTGTTCCCGCACGGTATCTGTAGGAGCGACAGCGGTGGATAGGCGATCGAGCAACTCCTGCATCGCCGCCACGTCTTCCTCACTTAAACCGGAGGTTTGTTGCCGATCCGCTTGTTGCTCTTCCAAACGCCGCTGTTCACCGCGCAGATGTTCCCAAGCGCCTTCTAGTTCCTGTTGTTTTCGCTCAAACTCTTCTTTGAGTCGTTCCGATTCCTCTTGCGCACTTTCAATGTCTTGACGCTGCTGATCAATTTGTTCCGCCTCTTCCTCTAGGGCTTGCATCTGTTCCAGCCGCGCTTCCATTTCCATCTCGCGGCGGTTGAGTTCTTGACTTTGATAGGTCAAGGACTGCTTCCACTGTTCAATTTCTTCTTCTTGACTTTTCGCCTTTTCCAACAGACGAGAAAAATTTTGTAAGATGTTCGCCAGTCTCGTCCCGGCTGGCTCAATGTCGCCTTGAACTTGTCGATTGTTGCCAAGGTTAACAATTACCAAAGCCCCATCACCCATACTACCGGCTTCGTCTCCTGGGATGGTTTCTTCCCCCGGAACAGCGCTCCAACTCTGATCATTCCGCTGACAAGCCAGCAGTTTGAGTTCGGCCTTACTGCCACCAAAACTGGCAAAACCGCTTTTCTGCTTTTTGACTTCTGCTAGATACAGCACACTGATCGTCCTCTTTACTTGTCTTGTACCCAATTCATGACTAAGCTAACCTGAGCTGGCTCTTAGTGGATTAGGTTGCTGGTCGCACTGCTCCTGATTTGATCTTGAGCTAACCCTGATTGATAGACCGAGCAGCTTTGTCTACAATGCTAGCCTTTGGCATAGTGACAGGGACAGCCCTGTCTTGGACTATCGTCCTGACCTCAGCTATCACAAGATCGTCCTGACGGATGGAGGAATGCTACAGATTTCCCACTCGACCATCAATTCATGTTTATTTAACGAAGCCATTCTCGATCCATGACTTTGGCTGTATTACAATTAGTTATAAATATCTATGAGAAATTATAAGTCTTTGGCTGGCACAGATACCAGCTTTTTGCTCAATCCCGCTCCATTGGCTATAAAATTTAGTTCGGTAAGTGGATAGCTGTATTCTTGTTACTGTTTTAACAAGATGCCTAGCTTCCGCTAGTAAGACCCCTTGCTAGACACAGATGATTGTTTGATTGTTTTCATTTTAGCGGTTAATTCATCGTTGCCGCCATCCGCCTTGTCCCTTTATGCTAGCTAACTGGGCTTATTGGCTATCGACGCGATCGCTCACCGCCGTTCCATCCGCCTGCTCAGGAGGTGTTACAGCAAGTCTAGTCCTCAATTATACTGAATACATAGAGGTTTTGATTTACTCTTGCCCCAGGAAAACAGTATAAATTTCAGTGGCTCTATTGAGTAAAGTTAATTGAAAGCTTAACATTGCTCTGTTGAAATACAGCCGTTAAACAATCCATTCAAATTTGATTAGATGATATCTTAACATGGTCAGTCAGCGGTGGTGGTACAGCATAAAGTTTTTGTTGAGGTTGACATGGCAGGCAACCTGATAACCAAACAGACCATGCTTCGTCTCAGCATTGAACGCAAGGTTTTAGGAGTACATTTTCCTTAAAATGCAGGGAACGTTAAATGAAATTGATATCCGCAGTATCCTGCAACTGATCGAACTGGGTCAGCGCACAGGAGAACTGTTAGTTGAGGCGCACAGCTTCCACGCCAATAGCCTTGGTAGTGATGTGAGTCATAAATTTATCCAGGGACGCTCCTACCTAGAGACCCCACCCCGTCGCCCTGGACCATTTTGGTTTGTTTTTTTCCTCAACGGACAAATTGCCTACGCGGCAAACAGTGATCACAGTTTGTCACGACTGCGCGATTACCTGCGTCGCTATCGAGCCGAAACTGCTTTAGATGACATAGAAGAACTCTCGATTGATTCAACTAATGCTCCCGAATATGGCTATCTTTGGGCTTTGCTAGAAAACCATATTATCACGCCGGCTCAAGGGCGCAGCATCCTTCGCAGTATGGTGCATGAAACCCTATTTGACCTGCTTAGCCTCCACAATGGGTATTTTGTCTTCGAGGTCGGTCCAGCATTAGCGCCCCAACTTACCACCTTAGAAATTGCCCCTCTAGTGACCAAGATTATGAAGCAAGTACAGGAGTGGAAGCAATTTCATCCCCATATCCAATCCCCCAATCAATGCCCGGTGATTACTGATGAAACTAAATTAAAGACTCGATTACCAGAAAATGCATTTAGAACCCTACAACGGTGGGCAAATGGCAAGAATTCTCTGCGGCAGATGGCTCGCTATCTCAATCGTGACATCCTGACTGTCACCCGAGCCATTTATCCCTATATCCAAAGGGGTTGGATTCAATTGCTGAGTTCAACACCCCCAGAAACCCTCGCGGTTCGACAACCGTGGGAATCCACCTATTCAGATTATGCACCATCGGTTGTTTGTATTGATGATGACAAGGCAGTTGGCAAGACTGTCGAGTATATGTTGCAAGCTCAAGGATATGAAGTAACGGCGATTCAAAATCCCCTCGAAGCTCTGAGCTTACTCTTTCAAATCAAACCCGCTCTAATTTTATGTGACGTAGTCATGCCCAAACTCGATGGATATGAACTGTGTGGCATGTTACGGCAATCCACGGTATTTCGACAAACTCCCATCATCATGCTGACGGGCAAAGATGGCTTTATTGACCGCGTCAAAGCTCGCATGGTAGGCTCAACGGACTATTTGACTAAACCGTTTGGAGCAAGTGAGCTGTTGATGTTGTTGGAGAAATACGTAGGTCCAGGAGATCCGGAAAAAATGGGTTTCGATAGTTCCCGCCCAACCCTAGAGGAGGAGGTAGAGGCAACCGATATCACCAAGTCAGCATCGGCTTAAAAAGAGCGATCGCGTGACAAGCATAAAGGTAATTCTTCCGCTACAATCACCTCATAGACTCATGCCGCCATACGCCCTGCTCCGTTTAGCCGTTGAGCCTGTCACAATGGAGGCGGGGCGTCAGTACAGGATGAAGCTACCATAAAGGATACATTAATCATTACTCTATCTATGTTTAAAGGTATAGCTCAAGGGTATAGCTCAGTTCACGTTCAAAATTCGTGCGCTTATTGGCAAGTCAGGTAGGGGGTTATGAGTACAGTTTTGGTTGTAGAAGATAGTTTGGCACAACGACAGATGATCTCAGACCTCCTCAAAGGCAGTGGGTTGACGGTCTCTGTAGCCAGCGACGGAGTGGAAGCCTTAGAACATATTCTGCATTCTTGTCCTGATGTAGTGGTATTAGATATTGTTATGCCTCGTATGAATGGGTACGAGGTCTGTCGTCGTTTAAAGGCTGACCCCAAAACCCAAAATGTACCCGTGGTCATGTGTTCTTCAAAAGGCGAAGAATTTGATCGATATTGGGGAATGAAGCAAGGAGCAGATGCCTACATCGCTAAGCCCTTTCAACCCACCGAGTTGATTGGTACAGTCAAACAGCTACTCCGGTCATAAATATAGTTAAGACTCTAGCTGCCAATGGTTGGAAATCCGGATTTTTTAACAGATACTGGTCAAGATCAAGCCCCGGAATTGCAAGAATTAGAAAGTCCTGAGGGTGAATTGCACTTGCGGTTTTACGTCCCTTCTGGTATGGAATTTGCTTTACCAGCGACTGGGATCAAAGAAGTGCTTGAACCATCTCCCAACCAGATCACCCCCATCCCGAATGCTTCTCCCTTATTATTAGGGACGATCAACATGCGAGGTCGGGTCATTTGGGTGGGTGATCTGGGTCAATTTCTGGGAGAGGCGATACCCGTCAACACAGATCGAGCCGAAATTCCCGTCATTGCTATCGAAGACCAAGATACAATGCTCGGTTTAGCGGTGGAGCGAATTGTGGATATGGATTGGTTAGATGTGGAGCAATTACAAATAGCAATGAATGTTCCCGATACGATGGCACCTTTTTTAAAAGGAGAGTGGTTATTAGATCCAGAGTCCAATCAATTTTTACGACTTCTCGATCAGGTGGCAATTCTACGAGCAGCACGGTGGGCAGCATGAATGAATAGTACAAGCAAGGAAAAAGAGAGCAAATGTTTGCTTTTTCCTTTTTCCTGGTGAGCAACGGGAGGAGGTCAATGGCATCAAGTACGGATTACGTCCAGGAATATACACAAGCGCAAACGGCTTACGCACAAGGCAAATACCAAGAAGCTGCCGATATTATTAGTCGGTTGATAGAAGAGTTTCCCAATGATCCAAGTGCTTTGTTACTTAAGGGTCATATCTGTTGCTATGGTCTACAGCAGTACGATCAAGCAAGGGAACACTACGAACAAGTCCTTAATCTAACGTCTGAACCTGATTTTATCGAATATGCTCATAAAGGTCTAGAAGATGCTAGTCAACTGCCAAATGAGTTCGATTCTGTCGATTCAAGCCCATCCACAGAAGAATTCGATAACAGTTTCCAGGATATTGATGAAACCGATGATTTGAATGAAGTACCCACACTAGAAACCTGGCAAGGCTCAGAAGCGATTGAAGAGTCGGAGGATTTCGATTTAGGGGCTTTAGATTTGGATGAAGTGGGAATGGGAGATGATTTTGACTCAACTTCATCTTCGCCCTTTACTGAACCCTTGGACAGTTCATTTATTGATGAATCAGAAACGACAGATGATCCAAGTTATGCAGATGATCCCAACCCATTTGCCTTGCCTGGTTTAGACGAAGATAGTGGTGATTGGGAAAATGATCAGGATTCTTTGAGTGATTTTGCTCTAGATGACAGCCCATTTACTGAGGCAGATTATCAAGAAGAATCGAGTGATTTTGCTCTAGATGACAGCCCATTTACTGAGGCAGATTATCAAGAAGAATCGAGTGATTTTGCTCTAGATG